>JAAZHN010000124.1 GCA_012510695.1 Mollicutes bacterium | reverse complement strand
CTTTGTAAACCTTTTTCTTTGTAAAATTCTTGTTCACCAGCAGTGAATACAAAGTCTTTTCCACAGTCTTGACAAACTAGTGTTTTTTCTTCCATTATTGTTATCTCCTTAAATATTTAAGATTTAAATGTTAATTGGCCTAGATTAAAAGGTAACAAAATAAAATTAAATCCATTAAAAATATAGCATATCTTTCTTAAAAAAGCAATTATTATTGTATTTAAGGTCATTTTACGGTATATTTAATATTAGAAATTGAGGGTTAGTTTATGAAAAAAGAGGAGTTAAAATTAAGTAATGTTAAAGGAACATTTGATTATTATTCAGATGAATTATTAATTAGAAATCAAATAATTGATACATTAAAAAATGTATTTTTAATCTATGATTACTTGCCTTTAGAAACACCAATATTATGTAATATGGATCTTTTATCATCAAAGTATGCTGGTGGGGCAGAGATTTTAAAAGAAGTTTATCAACTTACTGATCAAGGAAAAAGGAACCTAGGACTTAGATATGATTTAACTGTTCCATTTTCTAAAGTTATGGGAATGACTAAAAATTTAAGTTTACCTTTTAAAAGATATGAAATAGGCAAAGTATTTCGTGATGGACCAGTTAAAGTAGGAAGAAATAGAGAGTTTTATCAATGTGACGTCGATGTGTGTGGAATTTCTAACTTAGAAGTAGAAATTGAATTTTTTCAATTAACTAACAGGGCATTTAAAGACTTAGATTTAGATATCGAAATACATTATAATAACCGTAAACTACTAGTGGGAATTTTAGAAGAATTAAAAATAACTGAAAATATTTCAGCAGTTATTTTAGTTTTAGATAAAAAAGATAAAATTTTAAAAGAAGAATTAGTAAAAGAATTACTGGAGTTAAATTTAAGCGAAGAAACTATCAATATATTATTTGATTTACTAAGTAAAGATTTAAATTATTTACTGGATTATTTTCAAGAAACAAATAATGAGATCTTAAAAGAAGGTTTAGAAGAAATAAAAACAATAAATGATTATGTGAAGAGTTTAAATTTAACGAATTGTATATTTAAACCATTTTTAGCTCGTGGTTTAGAAATATATACAGGAACTATCTGGGAAATATTTGCAAAAGATGGATATCGTTCATCTCTTGGTGGAGGTGGCCGCTATGATGATATAATTACTAATTTTATTAATGATGGAAATAAATACCCAGCAGTTGGGATGTCATTTGGTTTAGAACCTATTTATGAATTAATGAAAAGTAAAAATTTAAGTATTAAAAGTAATCCTGATATTTTAGTGTTTGGTTTTGATTTAAATCCTGAAGTGATGAGTATCTCTAATGAATTAAGAAATAATAACTTTAAAGTAAAAGTTGAAATGAACCGTGGAAAACTAAAAAAAGCCTTAGATTATGCCAATAAAAATGAAATTAATTATGTTATTATTATTGGTGAAAACGAACTTAAAGAAAACAAATATTTACTTAAAGATATGCTTTCTAGCTCTCAAGAGTCATATTCCCAAGAAGAATTAATAACTTTCTTAAAAGAAAGACTTAACAAATGAAAAAATAAATTAACAAAATTATTAATTAAAAAGTCAAGTGCAACAAAATGGATAATCAAATAGAATTCACCATGTCTTGTAATTTGTAAATTTTATTAATAGTAGATTTATTATCTAACTCTTCTAGTAAAGCTTCTAGAG
>JAAZHN010000123.1 GCA_012510695.1 Mollicutes bacterium | reverse complement strand
TAAGTATTCTTATAGTATTAATCCTCAAATATATACTTTAAATTCAAAAAAAGAATTAGCTAAATTAAATCCAAGTAGCATGTTTTCTAATATTTATTCTTCAAGTGTAACAAGTATGTATTCATCTTATTCAAGTATCTTCTCCCAAATGACTGATGATAAAAAAATTATTAATGAACAATATACTGTCTTAGCTGGTAATTGGCCAGAAAAGTATGATGAAATGATTATCGTTTTACCAGAACCTAATAGTATTTCTGATTTATTAGTTTATTCCTTAGGATTAAGAGATCCTGAAGAATTAAATGAAATGATTAATAAAATTATGGCTGGTGAAAGTGTTGAAAATGAAAGTGAACCTTTAGAATTTACTTATGAAGATTTATTAAATATTAAATTAAAATTAATTAATCAGTTTGATACATATAAATATAATGAACAATTTAACGTTTATGAAGACATGAATGAAGATAAAAAATATATGAGATCTTTATATGATAATGGTTTAGAATTAAAAATAGTTGGAATAGTTACACCAAAAGAAGGAAAAAGAACGATGGCTTTAGCGCCTGGAGTTGGTTATAAAAAAGAATTAATTGATTATTTAATTGAAGAAGCTTCACAATCACAAATTGTCAAAAAACAATTAAAAGATTTAGAGATTGATGTTTTTTCTAATAAAAGATTTGATGATGAAGATAATAAATCTAATTTAGATTTTGGTGAATTGATAACGGTTGATACGAAGTTATTAGAAAGTGCATTTAATGTAAAAGTTGATCAAACAGAAATTCAAGCTCAAACTAATGATTATTTTAATAATATTTCTAGTTTAATTAATGTAGATATTGAACCAGCAAAAAAAGATTTTGTATTTTCTTTAAAATTGCTAGCTACTAATTTATTAAATGATTATGTTGAAAATCCAATTCAAAGCGTTGTAAATCCACTTGATCCAAATAGTAAATTAGCTGTTATTTATTTAAATGATGTTGATCAAGTAGTTGAAGATTACTTAAGTAATGAAGGAAAAGAAGTATTAGTTACTTTAGAGAGAGATTATGTAATACCTCAAGTTGTTTTTAAAGATACTTTTAAAAATTTATTAAAAGGTTTATTAAGTGGTTATATAACAAATTATAATTTAAGTGATTCTTCATTAACAACTGATATTGATAATCCGGGAGCAATAATTATTCCACAAAGTATTGATTTAACTGTTAATACATTTACTTCTTCGGCTTTAATAATTTCTACTACCGAAGTAATGGCTCAAAAAATGTTAGAAGCTCAAATGCAAAAAAATATTTTATCTAATGTTGGCGAATTAACCAATTATTTAATTAGTAGTTTTGCTGATTCTTTTGCTGTTGATGAAGACAAAATAGCGAGTGCTTTTAAATTTGATTTAAGTGAAGAACAATTAAAAAGAGTTATGGGGGCGATGATGAGTAATGATAATAATAAAAATGCCACTTCTAATTTAATTTCTATGGGTTATCAAGATAAAGAAGATCCAACTTCAATCTCTTTTTATTTTACTAGTTTTGATGCCAAAGAAAACTTTTTAAAATTCATTGCTTCTTATAATGAAGAAGTAATTAATAAAAAAGAAGATGCTAAAGAAATTAATTATACCGATACTACAGGTTTATTAATGTCATCGGTTAAAGATGTTGTTAATATTGTCAGTTATGTTTTAATGGCGTTTGTTTCAATTTCTTTAGTTGTATCATCAATAATGATAGCAATTATTACATACATATCTGTTTTGGAAAGAACTAAAGAAATCGGTGTATTAAGAGCAGTAGGCGCTAGTAAAAAAGATGTTAGAAGAGTCTTTAATGCTGAAACAATTATCGAAGGTTTGGCATCTGGTATATTAGGGATAGGTGTAACTTTATTACTTTGTATTCCAATAAATAAAATAATTTTTAATTTATTAAATGTAGCCAATATTGCAACACTTCCTTTATATGGTGGGGTAGGATTAATAATCTTAAGTATCTTCTTGAATGTTATAGCTGGAGCAATTCCATCAAAAATGGCTAGTAAAAAAGATCCGGTTGAAGCTTTAAGAAGTGAATAAACAAGGTTGAAAAATATTAACTATATGATATATATCAAAAGTACACAATAAATTTATGTGAGGTTATAATAACAAAAAAAGAAAAAGAAATAAGAAAGAAAAATCTAAAAAATCTTATAATTTTTACTGTTATTCTTATTTTATTTGTTTTAACTGGTGCTTTTAAACAAAGTAAAAAAAGTGACGAAGTAAATTATGATTCTTTAGATGGATTTCAACTTTATGCAGATGAAAATTTTAATAAAAATGAAGTTTTAAATAAAGGTTTTCCTGTTTTGTTAGATATAGGGGGGCTGATTGTGTTCCATGTAAAAACATGGCAAAAGTTTTGCAAGAATTAAATAAAGAATTAATGGGAAAAGCAATAGTAAAATTTGTTGATTATTGGAAATATGGTTATTTAGCATCTCAATTTGAATTTGAAGTAATTCCAACTCAATTTTTTTATGATAAAAATGGTAATTTGTATAAAACTCATCAAGGAGAAATAAGTAAAAGCGAAGCTTTAAATATTTTTAAAGAGATGGGATACGATTTTTAATGAATAATTTATTGGATAATTTAGGAATATTAATTCAAAATAATTATTGGTTAGCGCCAATTTTAGCTATTTTGGCTGGATTATTAACTTCTTTTACCCCTTGTAGTCTATCGAGTATTCCTTTAATAATAGGTTATGTGGGAAACACGGTAAAAAATGATCTTAAATCCTCTTTTAAACTTTCATTAGTGTTTGCTTTAGGCAGTGCGATTACTTATACTAGTTTAGGGGTAATTGCTACTTTGTTTGGCAAAATGATTCGTTTAACTGGTGATTGGTGGTATATTTTACTTGCTATTTTATTAATAATTGTAGTTTTACAACTTTGGGATATAATAAATATTATTCCTCAAAATAATTTATTTACCAAAAACAAAAAAACTGGATATTTAGGAGCTTTAATTACTGGCGTCTTAGCTGGTTTATTTTCATCTCCTTGTTCAACGCCGGTTTTAATTGCATTACTGGTAATTGTGAGCGCTAAAGGAAGCTTAATTTATGGAATTATTCTATTGTTTTTGTATTCAATTGGACATAGTGTATTATTAGTTATGGCTGGTACTTCAATTAGCTTTGTTAAAAAAATTATTAATTAAAAAGTCAAGTGCAACAAAATGGATAATCAAATAGAATTCACCATGTCTTGTAATTTGTAAATTTTATTAATAGTAGATTTATTATCTAACTCTTCTAGTAAAGCTTCTAGAG
>JAAZHN010000009.1 GCA_012510695.1 Mollicutes bacterium | reverse complement strand
ATTTTTCTTGATGATTACTCCTACTCCATAATCGACATTATCATTTATTTCTTTTCTACCAGCACCAAGATCAAATACTAACTGAGCAATCTTTAGGGCATCTATATTTTTAATAATACCTGATTTTAAAGATTTGTAGTTATAAATATTAGAAGAAACTTTTAGTTCATTTAAATTACCACCTTGGTAATTAATTAACTCTTTAAACTTTTCATAAGCAGTTTTATTATCAATTGTGCTACTTGCTAATAAGTAGGCATCCATATAATTGATATTTTTAATTTTACTAATTATTTTACTAGCAAGATCAAGAGTTAGTTCGCTTAAATTATTTTCTTTACCATTTAAAATTTCAATTACTTCCATAACTTCTAAAGCATTGCCAATATTACTTCCTAATGGATTATCCATAGGAGTTATTTCAGTTAAAAGATCAATATTATATTTACTAGCAATTAAATTCATGATTCTAATTAATTCATTAGCTTCATTTTCATTTTCAATTAAAGCCCCTAAACCACATTTAACATCAATTAAAACTAATTTAGAACCACAGGCAATCTTTTTACACATAATACTCACCGCGATTAAAGGAATTGATTTAACCGTATTTGTTGCATTTCTTAAATCATAAATAACTTTATCAAGGGGAACTAAAGAACTAGTTTGTCCTGATAGAGAAATTCCAATTTCACTAATTTGTTTATATATTTCTTCGTTAGTTAAATTAACATTAATCCCAGGAATACTTTCTAATTTATCGATTGTTCCACCAGTTAAGCCTAAACCTTTCCCACTCATTTTGGGAAATTTAATATCTAAACTAGCAAGAATAGGTCCTAAAATAAGAGTTACTTTATCTCCTACTCCTCCAGTTGAATGCTTATCAGCAGTTATTCCATAACTAGCAAAATCTAAGACTTCCCCACTTTTAACAAAAATATCAGTTAAATCAATTATTTCTTGATCACTTAGACCATTATTATAAATTAATTTTAAAACATGAGTCATTATTTCATCATTAATACTTTTATTTAAATAGCCATTAAAAATCATCCTTAATTCAGAGTAATTAAGCGTTTCTTTATTTTCAAGTTTATGGATAATACTTTCAACAGTCATAAACATTCTCCTAAGAAAATTATAACAAAAATGACAAGAATAATCTATCTATTTAATTAATAATAACTATTGGGTTTTAATGTATATGCTGGATCTTTTTCTTTTTTTAACTTTTGATGAACTGGACAAATATAGCCATATAGTAAATCACAGTTACACGCTAATGAAATCCAGTGATCTAAAGTAGCGCCATGTGGAACGAATTTATTTGTTCCCCCATATTGGTCATCATCTAGTATTTGATTTAAAACTTGTTCTTTGCTCATTTTAACTCTACTTGCAAATTCATCTATACTTATCATCCCTAGTTTATTTAAGGCAAGATGAACATCACAAAAATCATTTTCTAATAAATGGCATATACATGTAGCATTAATCCAATCAACTAATCTCATTTTTTCAGGAATAATTAAATTTGTTTTAATAGGCCCTTCATCATTATTATGAATCCATTTAATTGTATTGATAACTTGTTCTTTATTCATATTAATTAATAAAGCAAACTCATCAACAGATAATACTTCAAAATAGTTTATTTCTTTCATAGAAACCTCCTTTGTTATTAAATATAACATAATAGACTCTCAATTAAAATGTTAAACTTGCTTAATCAAAGAAATATAGGTAAGATAACTTTAAAGGAGTGGTTTGGTGAATAAAATCGAAAAAATTGCGAATAATTTTAATATTAAAGGCAAATTAATTGAAATAAAAGAATTAGGTGGTGGGAACATTAACAGGACCTATTTATTAACCTTCTTTAATCAAGGTAGTATTGATAGATATATTTTTCAAAGAATAAATACGACTGTATTTAATGAACCTCATAATTTGATGCAAAGAATTGAACAAGTTACTACCCATATGAAAAATAAACAAACTAATGGAGCTCAAGTCTTGCAAGTTATTAAAACAAATGATAACAATACCCTTCATGTTATAAATGATAATGGTTCAGTTGAGTACTGGCGAGTCTATGAACAAATAAAAGATGCGATTAGCTATAATGATATGTCAGAAGTTCCAAATGGAATTAAAGAAGAAGTTGCTTTTAAAATTGGTCAGGCATTTGGTAATTTCTTAAAACTTGTCAGTGATTATCCTGAAGATGGATTAAAAGATCCAATTGATAATTTTCATAATACAGAATATATTTATCAAGAATTTTTAAAAGATGTAAAAAGAGACCCTGTTAAAAGAGTTGCTAGTTGTCAAGAAGAAATCGATTTTGTTATTCAAAGAGAAAAATTATATTATTTACTTAATGAGTTACATAAAAAAGGATTGATTCCTAAAAGATTAAATCATAATGATACTAAAATAAATAATGTTTTAATATGTTGGGAAACAAATTGTTCTTCAGTAATTGACCTAGATACAGTTATGCCAGGAATGCTAAGTGACCCTGCTGATGCATTAAGATCATTAATTAATGAAGCTGGTGAAGAAGAAAAGGATTTATCTTTAATCGATATCAATTTTGATATTTTAAAATCTTTTGTTGAAGGTTACGCTAGTGAAACACATGATGTATTAAATGAGGTAGAAATTAAAAATATCGCTAATGCTCTTCATATTATTTCTTTAGAATTAGGTATGAGATTTTTAAATGATTATATAAATGGTGATGTCTATTTTAGAATTAATCCAAAAATAGAAAATCATAATCTCCAAAGAGCAAAAGTCCAATTCCAACTAGCTAAAAAGATCGAACAAAACAAAAAGATTATTGAAAAAATAATAAATTCAGTTTATTTGAAAGCTAAAAATCAAACAAAATCTAAACAATATATATTAGATAACAAAAAAAGTAGTTAAACTACTTTTTTGTTGCATATTTTTTAAAATTATTAAATACTGTCTCATTATCTAAAGAAGTATCTGCTAGCTCTTCAATGATTTTCTTTTGTTTGCGATCGATTTTTTTAGGAATTACCACGTTAATAGTTAAGAACATATCTCCTTTATTCCCGCTTGCATCATGGATTCCTTTAGCCTTTAATTTTAAGATATCACCACTTTGGGTTCCTTCTTTAATTTGGACTTCAACTTCTCCATGAATAGTTGGAACTTCGACTTTGTTACCTAAAATTGCATCAGTTATCGTAATTGGAACTTCTAGGAAAATATCATTGCCATCTCTTGTAAATAATGGATGCGGTTTAATATTAAATTCGATATATAAATCTCCGTTAGGTCCATTATTGATCGCAGCTCCACCTTTGCCACTTAGTCTTAGTCTCGTATGTTCATCAACTCCAGCTGGAACATTAATAATTAAGTCTTTTTCTTTAATTACACGACCATTTCCTCGACATGATGAGCATTGTTTAGCGTAAGTTGAGCCTTTACCTTGACAGTTTGGACAAGATGTTTCGGTTTGAAATACACCAAACATTGTTCTTTGTTCAGAAATAACTCGGCCGGCTCCACCACAAGTCTCGCATGTTTTTTTCTCAAATCCACCTTCTCCACTACATTCATCACATGTTTCTTCAAGATCTAAGGCTATTTCTTTTTCTACACCAAAGGCTGCTTCTTCAAAGGTTAAATTAATGTTTGCAAGGTGATCATCACCTTTAACTTTCGCATTAGGGTTTCTTCTTCTCCTGCTTCCCCCAAAGCCAAAAGCTCCACCTAAAAGATCATCTAAAATAGAATCAAGGTCAACTCCTTCAAAACCAGAGAAACCACCACCAAAGCCACCGTATGAGTAGCCACCTCCTCCACCTTGGGAAGCTGCTTGTTTATAAGCATCATGACCAAATTGATCATATTGACTTCTTTTTTGGGGGTCAGATAAGACCGAGTATGCTTCACCTATTTCTTTAAATTTTTCATCAGCACCAGGTTCTTTATTAACATCAGGATGATATTTTTTAGCCAATTTTCGAAAAGCTGACTTTAATTCATCATCTGTTGCATTTTTTGAAACACCAAGTAATTCATAATAATCTTTGTTACTTGCCATATATTTATCATCCTTTCTAAATTAATTTTTTATATTCTTCAATATAATTTTTAAATAAAACTAAGGCTTCACTTATAATATCTTGATTAACTAAATCAATTCCTGCATCTTTCAAGACTTCTAATGGGTATTTTTTGGAACCACTTTTTAAGAAATTTAAGTAATTTTCTACTGCCTTATCTTCTTTATTGATTATTCTACTAGCAAATACATAGGCTACAGCTAAACCAAGCGCATATTTATAAACATAGAAGCTACTATAAAAGTGCGGGATTCTTAATGCTTCATATTTAATTAATTCATCTTGAACTACAACTTTGCCATAATAATCCTCATTAATTTTAGCATAGATATTTAATAATTTGTTATTTGTTAATACTTCTCCATTAAATTCTTTATCATGAAGTTCTTTTTCAAATTCAGCAAACTGAGTTTGTCTGAAGATTGAACCTTTAAATGATTCTAAGATTGTTTCAATAATAGTTTTTTTCATGTTTTTATCCTGACTTGTTTTAAGTAAGTAATCAAATAAAAGTAATTCATGGGTATTAGAAGCGATTTCAGCAACAAATATTGAGTAATCGCTATAATGATATGGATTATACTCTCTTGAGTAATATGAGTGCATTGAATGACCTAATTCATGAGCTAAAGTTTCAACTGAATTTAAAGTTTTATTAAAATTCATTAAAATATATGGTTTAGTCTCATAATGGCCAAATGAATAAGCTCCACTTGTTTTACCTTTACTTGGATAAACATCAACCCAATGATCATTTAAACCACCCTTAGCAATATTATAATATTCATCTCCCATTACTTTCAGGGATTCTAAGACTAAATATTTGGCTTCTTCATAAGTATACTCTTTAGTAGAACTTGGATTTAAAGGAGTATATAAATCATACATATGTAACTTTTTTAAACCTAGTTCATCTTTCTTTAAATTTAAGTATTCATTAAATAAAGGAATATTCTTTTTAACATTTTTAATTAAGTTAGTATAGATTTTGGGATCTACTTTATCAGCATTTAAATACATTGCTAAAGGGTCTTTATATTTACGAATATTAGCAATAAATATATTATTTTTTACTTCACTTATTAAACATTCACTTAAAGCATTTTGTATTTTTTGATAATATTCATGATATAAAGTGAATGCTTTCTTACGTATATTTTGATCATGGTGTCTAATAAAGTTACTATAATTACCATGAGTTAATTCTTGATTATCAATCATGCCAAAATAACAATCAGTATCATTTAATTTAGCAAATACTTTAGAATTAGTATCTCTAATTGAACTAGATAAACTAAGAATATTTTCTTCTTTTTCTGATAAAAAGTGTTTTTTCTCAGCTCTTATTTTCTCGATTAAATATTCATATTCATTTAACTGAGAATCTTTACTATATAATTCATTTAAATCTTTATCAGTTATTTTTAAAACTTCTAATTCAAAGAAGTTAGTTTGACTACTAAATAGGTCTAATAAATTATTAATCTTATTTAATAGTTCATTATTACCTTCATTTAAACTATCTAAATCATAATTCATTTTGGCATAAACATATAATTTAGATATTATTCTTTCTAAATCAATTAGTTCAGTTAATGATTCAAATAATTTATCTTTTACATTATTTTTATATATTTTATATTTATCTATTCTTTCTTTTAAGTAATCATATTCTTGATTCCAAACATGGAAAGAAGGATAAATTTTATCCAAATCCCACTTCTCTTGGTTTTTTATTTTGGTCATATTTATCCTCCTAAGTAATTACTTTTCTACGTATTCAGCTTCTTCGACTTTTTCTTTTTTAGCTTTTTTATCTTTTTTTGTTTTTTCTTCTGTTTCTTCTTCCACTACTTCTTCAGTAGGTTGATTTTCTTTAGCCATTTCTTCATAAACTCTTCCAGCTAGAGCATAAGCTTTTTCTTGAAGTTTATCTTTTTTAGCTTTAATGTCTTCAAGGTCTTCACCTTCTAGTGATTTCTTTAAATCAGAAACTAATTCATCTATTTCTTTTTTCTCATCTTCAGAAACTTTATCCCCTAAGTCTTTAACTGATTTTTCAGTTGTAAAGATCATTTGATCAGCTTCATTACGTAGTTCTGCTTCTTCTTTACGCTTTTCATCAGCTTCTTTATTTGCTTCAGCTTCTTTCATCATCTTATCAATTTCTTCATCAGTTAGGTTTGTACTTGCTGTAATTGTAATTGATTGTTCTTTATTAGTACCTAAATCTTTTGCAGTTACATTAACTATACCATTCGCATCAATATCAAATTTTACTTCAATTTGTGGTACTCCACGAGGTGCCGGTGGGATATTAGTTAATTGAAATCTACCTAATGTTTTATTATCAGTCGCCATTGGTCTTTCACCTTGTAAGACATGGACATCAACGGCTGGTTGACTATCAACGGCTGTACTAAATATTTGGGATTTACTTGTTGGAATAGTTGTATTTCGATCAATTAAGACAGTCATAACATTACCTAAAGTTTCAATACCAAGTGATAATGGTGTTACGTCTAGTAATACTAAATCATCAACTTCTCCACTTAAGACTCCACCTTGAATAGCCGCACCCATTGCTACTACTTCATCAGGGTTAACTCCTTTATATGGTTCTTGTCCTAATTCTTTTTCAACTACTTCTTGAATGTATGGAATTCTTGTTGAACCACCAACTAAGACAACTTTATTAATATCTTTAGCAGTCATTTTGGCATCTTTCATTGCTTTTTTAACAAGATCGATTGTTTTATCAAATAGATCATGATTTAATTCTTCAAATTTAGCTCTTGTTAAAGTTATTTCTAAATGTAATGGCCCATCTTCACCTTGAGTAATAAATGGTAAGCTAATTGTTGTTGTCGTTACACCACTTAAGTCTTTTTTAGCTTTTTCTGCTTCATCTTTAAGTCTTTGCATTGCCATTTTATCTTTAGAAAGGTCTACTCCATTATCTTTTTTAAATTCATCAACTAAATAGTCAACTATTCTTTGATCAAAGTCATCTCCACCTAGACGGTTATTACCCGCGGTTGATTTAACTTCAAATACTCCATCACCTAGTTCTAAAATTGAAACGTCAAATGTTCCTCCACCAAGGTCATAAACTAAAATAGTATGTAGTTTATCTTGTTTTTCTAACCCGTAAGCTAGAGCTGCGGCGGTTGGTTCATTGATAATTCTTTCAACTTCAAGACCGGCTATTTTTCCAGCATTTTTTGTTGCTTGTCTTTCTGCATCATTAAAGTATGCAGGAACAGTAATAACTGCTTTAGTTACCTTACTACCAAGGTAGCTTTCTGCATCTGTTTTTAATTTCATTAAGATTTTGGCACTAATTTCTTCTGGAGTGTATTTTTTACCATCCATTTCGACTTTTTCACTAGTACCCATCTTTCTTTTAATTGACATTACTGTGTTGTTAGGATTCGTAATTGCTTGTCTTTTAGCAGTAATCCCAACCATTTCTTCGTCTTTTTTAATAGCGACTACTGAAGGTGTCGTTCTATCTCCCTCAGCATTAGCGATTATTTTTGGTTCGCCACCTTCTAAGACCGAAACACAACTATTTGTTGTTCCTAGGTCGATACCGATAATTTTACTCATATTTCATCTCTCCTTTTTTTATTCATTTACTTTTACCATTGCTGGTCGAATAACCTTATCTTTATATTTATATCCTTTTTGGAAAATATCTAAAACAATTCCTTGTTCTTCTTCGATTATATTTTCCATAACCACTGCTTCCATAAAATTAGGATCAAATGGTTTATTTAGGGCTTCTATTTCTTCTACCCCAATACTTTTTAAATAACTAAGTAAGTTACCATAAATCATTTTAAACCCACTTAGAAATTTACTTAATTCATCATCTAAGTTAGTATCATCAAGTCCAATTGCCCGCTCAAAGTTATCAACTATATTTAAAATATTAATTATTAACTCTTCGCCTTCATATTTACGAAATTTAGCAATCTCTTCTTCTTGTCTTCTTCTCATGTTGACCATTTCTGCTTGAATTCTTAGACTTTTTTCTTTTTCAGATGCTAATTCTTCTTTTAATTTAATTAACTCTTTATTTTCTTTCTTATTATCTTTTTTTACTTCATCTTTTTTCTTAGTCATTATTTCATCTTCTTTCTTCTATTTGTTCTTTAATATAATTCATTAAAGTAATAACCTTATCATATTCCATTCTCTTAGGACCGATGATTGCTAGGGTTCCTTCTTCATCATTAACTTTATAACTAGTTTTAATGATAGTTAGATCTGGATCAAACTCAGTTTCTTCTCCGATAAAAATATTTATTTCTTTATCATGAGTTTCAATTTTACTTATTAATTCTTCATCTTCAAACTTAGAAATTATTTCTTTAATTTTCTTCGGGTCATTATACTCTGGTTGTTTTAAAATATTGTTTTTACCACTAAAGAAAACATTACTATTAGAAACTGTAAAATCACTAAATGTTTGATGAAAGAATTTCGTTACTTCATCATATTTTTTAATAACTTTAGCAATTTCAGGTTTAATTTCAAATTCTAATCTGGAATTAATTTCATCAATTGGAGTTCCAACTAACATCTTATTAATTATTTCACTGGTTCTTACAAGTTCATCTAAATTGATATTACTTGGAATAATCATTTGTTTATTATGAACTATTCCATGATCTGTTACTAAAACAGTTACAACTTTTTCATCTCCTAGTGGAATAATATTAACTTGTTTTAAAGTGTTATCTTTTGATGCCTTACCTAATACTACAGAAGTATAATTAGTCATTTCTGAGATGATTTCCATACATTTAGTAATCGTATCACTTAAGACTAATTCATTATTTCTAAATAGTGCTTGGAGTTTTAAAATATCATCTCCTGATAACTCTTTTGGTTTCATTAAGTTTTCTACATAATAACGATACCCTGCTTCAGATGGAATTCTGCCACTTGATGAGTGAGTTTTCTCAATTAAACCTGCATCTTCTAAAATCACCATCTCATTACGAATTGTTGCACTTGAACATTTAAGCTTTTCACATAGAGATTTAGAACCAACAGGTTTAACATCTTTAATATAAGTTTCGACGATTTCTTTTAATAATTCATCTTGTCTACTTAACATTAAATCACCTCTTTTAGCACACGTTTAATTTAAGTGCTAAATTAATTATAGGGCTTCTATTAGCACTTGTCAACCCTTAATTGCTAATTATTTTAAAACATTAAAAAAGCCTTTATTTAAAAGGCTTATAGTTTATCATAATCATTATCTTTTCTAATTTGATCATTTAAATTATTTGGAAATTCTGTAAATTCTTTTGTATATTCAAGTAATTCCTCATCATCTTCATGACTAATTGCTACTCCATGATTATCTTGGTCTTTATCATTTTTACTTTTACCATTTTTTTTCTTATTTTTAAATAAGAAGAAGAATGAGCCAGCTATTACTAATAAAGCGAGGATTATAATTATTATAATTAACAATAATTTATTACTTTTCTTAGGTGTTGATTCTTTTTCATCTTTATCGGTTTCCCCATCAGAAATAATCATTTTACTTGATGAGGTATCTTCTTCTCTTGTTACATAAATATTATAAGTTTTCTCTATTTTAGTATCTGCAGAAACAATTTTAATTATTATTTTACTTTCTTTACCAACTTCTAATTTTTCGTTACCTTCAATAGTTACTTCAGAATTATTGTCAAATAATTCATATTTAATATCTAAACTTTCAAGTTCATAAGGAGAACGAATATAGTAATTATAACTATTTGGTTTAAATTCAGGATCTAATTCAATTCCAGTAATCGTTAGTGATTTAAGATCAGCTCTTTCTTCAAGTAATTCACCTCGATAAAAGTTTATTTTATATTCTTCAGAGTTTAAAGTATTTTGAGAAATAACTTTAACTGAGATTGGATCATTTTCACCCTTAGCCAGTGTATAAGTTTTTTTGAATGTTTGATCAGTATTTCCATTGATTGAGGAACAATTATCTTTACAGACTGCTTCAACTGTAACTTTATTAATTGTATCTTTTACTACTACTTCATATTCTTTTATACTAGAGTTGAATGCTGGATTTAATTCCCCAATTGAGATTGTAAGTGATTCTAAAGAAGCAATTTCGGATAAAACTTTACGATTAACAGTAATTTTTCTTGCAACATCATCAATTTCTATTTGAGTGTATGTTGGTTCTGGTGCTTCAGAACTTGATGGTTCATCACTACTTGTTGGTGGTGTAACTACAGGTGTTTCTTTAACAGTAAAGACAATATTTTTTAATAAAACATTTATCTCACCTTCAGGACTATCACTTTTTACTGGAATGACTATCTCTAATAAGTTATCTCCAGAATTGATATTTTCACTAGAGTCATATCTTTTAATTTCAATATTGTTATTAGTTTTTGTTACCTTCCATGTTTGTAAGACATTTCCTACTACATGATAAAAGTTGTCGGTTTTACCACCGGTTACTTCAACTTCAAATGTTATTTTATCTAAGTTATTACCAACAGTATTATCAATATCTATTCCTAAAGTAAACTTAGCGTCCTCTCCTGCATTTATAGTTAGATTATTATTTAATTTTAAAGCATTCTTTGCTTCTACTTGAAATGGCATTAAGACTAATAATAAGCCAAATAGAAACAAGGTTATTTTTTTCATTTGTTTATCTCTCCTTTTTATCTTATAAATATTATAT
>JAAZHN010000008.1 GCA_012510695.1 Mollicutes bacterium | reverse complement strand
ATAATGAAAAAAGCACTAATTACAGGAGCTAGTTCTGGATTAGGAAGAGAACTAGCTTATCAACTAAGTGAGTTAGGTTATGAATTAATATTAGTTGCAAGAGATAAAAAAGGTTTGGAAGAAACCAAGAAAAATTGTAAAACAGAAGCAAAAATATATATTTGTAATTTAACAAAAGAAGAAAATGTAATAAAAATGTATGAGGAAAATAAGAATGTTGATTTATTAATAAATAATGCAGGGTTTGGCTTGTTTGGTTATTTCCATGAAACAGATTTACAAAAAGAATTAGAAATGATTGATGTTAACATTAAAGCGCTTCATATTTTAACTAAATTGTATTTAAAAGACTTTATTAAAAAAGATTCGGGTAGAATTTTAAATGTCGGAAGTGTAGCTGGATTTCAAGCGGGGCCTAAATTAAGCACATACTATAGTACAAAAAATTATGTAGTTAAACAAACTCTAGCGATAAGTCATGAATTAAAAGAATTAAATAGTAATGTAAAAATTTCTGTACTTTGTCCAGGACCTTTTAACTCTAAATTCAATGAGACCGCTGGAGCAAAGTTTAATTCTAAAAATATTGAAAGTAAGGAAATCGCTAAATATGCTATTAAAAAAATGTTTACAAATAAAATCATTATCATGCCTGGTTTAAGATGGAAAACTACAACTTTTATGTCAAGATTTATGCCTTATAGCATTTTAATGAAAATAACAAGTAATTTTCAGGATAAAAAACAGAAGTGAAAAAGGAAATTTATATGATTTCTTTTTTTAATATCAATATGGTAAAATAATCATGTTCGAAATGAGTGATTTATTAAGGATAAATTAATAATTAAGGGAGCTAGAGAAAACAATTTAAAAAATATTGATTTAGAAATCCCTAAAAATAAATTAGTTGTAATGACTGGAGTAAGTGGATCAGGAAAAAGCAGTTTAGCTTTTGATACTATTTATGCTGAAGGTCAAAGGAGATATGTCGAAAGTCTAAGCGCTTATGCTAGGCAATTTTTAGGTGGCACTGAAAAACCAGATGTTGATTCAATTGAAGGTTTGAGTCCGAGCATCGCGATTGATCAAAAATCCACTAATAAAAACCCAAGAAGTACAGTTGGTACAGTAACAGAGATTTATGATTATTTAAGACTACTATTTTCAAGAATTGGTATCCCACATTGTCCTACTCATAAAATTCCTATTAAAAGTCAAAGTATTGAAGAAATGACTAATAAGATTTTAAGTTTTGATGAAGGAACAAAACTTGAAATATTATCACCTATCATTCGTGGTGAAAAAGGAACTCATAAGGAACTATTTGCGGATTTAAGTAAAAAGGGATTTACTAGAGTAAGAGTCAATGGAGAAATAAAAGACTTAAGTGAGGAAATAACACTAGAAAAAAATATCAAAGATAATATTGAGGTTGTAATTGATCGATTAGTCTTAAAGAAAAGCGATCGTAGTCGCCTATTTGAAGCAATTGAAAATGCGACTAATTTAGCTGATGGCAAAGTAATAATTAATATAATTGGTAAAGAAGAAATCATGATGAGTGAAAAATATGCTTGTATGAAATGTAATTTTTCACTACCTAGTTTAGAACCAAGAATGTTTTCATTTAATGCACCATATGGAGCCTGTCCAGAATGTAAGGGATTAGGAGTAAAATCTAAAATAAATATTGATTTATTAATTCCTGATCGTAATAAGTCAATTTTAGAAGGCGGAATCCTTTCTTTTAATCCTGAACAGAATACCAATATGACAGCACTAGAAACAGTTTGTAAACATTATAATATTGATATAACTAAAAAAATAAAAAATTTAACTAATAAAGAATTAAACATAATTTTATATGGAAGCAATGAAGAAATAAAATTTAAGTATGTTTCAAATAAAGGTGATGTTAGATATCAAACAAGTGCATATGAAGGAATAGTTAACAATTTAGAAAGAAGATATATTGAGACTCAAAGCAGTTGGATAAGAGATTGGATTGAAGGTTACATGATGGAAATGCAATGTGATGTTTGTCATGGTTCAAGACTAAAAGATGATGTTTTATCTGTTTTAATAAACAAGAAAAACATTTATGAATTAACTTTAATGAGTATTAAAGACATAATGAATTTTTTAAATAATTTAAAGCTAACAGAAGAAGAGCGAGGAATTTCCAATCTTTTATTAAAAGAAATAATGAGTAGATTAGATTTTTTAGATAATGTTGGATTAGGATACCTTTCTTTAGCAAGAAACGCTGGAACTCTTTCTGGTGGAGAGAGTCAAAGAATAAGATTAGCCACTCAAATCGGTAGTAAATTATCTGGAGTTTTATATGTATTAGATGAACCAAGCATTGGTCTTCATCAAAGAGATAATGATAAATTAATAAAATCATTAAAAGAAATGCGAGATCTTGGCAATACCTTAATTGTTGTTGAACATGATCATGATACAATGCTAGCATCAGACTACTTAATTGATATTGGCCCAGTTGCGGGTAAAAATGGTGGCTATATAGTTGCAGTTGGAACTCCTGATGAAGTGATGAAAAATGAGGAAAGCCTAACAGGTAAATACCTATCTGGTAAATTAAAAATAGATGTTCCTAAAGTAAGAAGAAAAGGCTCGGGTAAGTCAATTAAAATTAAGGGTGCAAAGGAAAATAATTTAAAAAATATCGATGTAGAATTTCCTAGAGGTAAATTTATATGTGTTACTGGTGTAAGTGGATCTGGTAAGAGTTCTTTAGTTAATGAGATTTTATATAAATCCTTAATGAAAAGTGTTTATAACTCAAAATATGAGGTTGGCAAACACGACAAAATAACAGGAATTGATGACATAGATAAAGTTGTTTTAATCAGTCAAGATCCAATCGGTAGAACCCCAAGAAGTAATCCAGCGACTTATGTTGGAGTTTTTGATGAGATTAGAGAAGTTTTTGTTAATACAAAGGAAGCAAAAATCAGAGGGTATAAAAAAGGAAGATTCAGTTTTAATGTTAAAGGTGGAAGATGCGAAGCTTGTTGGGGAGACGGAGTTAAAAAAATTGAGATGCATTTTTTGCCAGATGTTTATGTTCCTTGTGATGTCTGTGGAGGAAAAAAATATAATAAAGAAACATTAGATATTAAATTTAAAGAAAAAAATATTGCCGATGTTTTAAAAATGCGAGTTGAAGAAGCTTACGATTTTTTTGAAAATATTCCAAGAATAAAATATGAATTAGGAATAATGATGGATGTGGGATTATCCTATATTGAACTTGGTCAAAGTGCTCCAACTTTATCTGGAGGCGAAGCAGGAAGAGTAAAACTAGCAAAAGAATTACAAAAAAAACCAACAGGCAAAAGTGTGTTTATTTTAGATGAACCGACAACAGGTCTTCATACCGATGATATTAAAAGATTATTAGTTATATTAAATAGAATAGTTGATAATGGCGATACAGTTATTGTTATTGAACATAACTTAGATGTAATAAAAGTTGCTGACCACATTATCGACCTTGGTCCTGAAGGTGGCGATGGTGGTGGGGAAGTAATTGCAACCGGTACTCCCGAAGAAATAATAAAATGCAAAGAGTCATATACTGGACAATTTCTAAAAAATGTTTTATAGTAACTCATAAATTTTAGAAAGGAATTTTATAATGTCAAATTATGAGCAAAAAATATATGCCATTATTTTTTGGCAAGATCTTGCATATATAGAAGAACTAAAAAGTTTTGAAAAAAATATTGGCCCAGCCAACACTAGAGGATACGAATCAAATTCTATTGATCAAACATGGAGAATGACAACAATAGATAATACAATTATGTATATAAATATTCGAAATGCCATGATCTTTGAAGGAGTAAATGCTAAAAAAAGAGCCGTTGCTGCTTTTGAAAGATTTTTCATAGGTTCCGATTTTGGAAGTAAAGAAACATCATATATGTTAAAAATATAAAAATAAAGGACTTAACCGTTCTTTATTTTATTTTTTAAACTAAATATTGTATAATAACAATACAAGGAGGATAATAATGAATAAACGAATAATTGATACAAAAGTATTCAAAGTATTATCTTACATCTTTATATTTTGGATAATTGGTTTTTTTAGTCCATATAGCAATGAGAAAGAAGTTAAATTCCATGTTGGTCAAGGAATGATTTTAACTGTGTTTACTATTATTTTTGGTTTCTTCGTCACAATTTTAAATAAATTTGTAGTCGCGAATGTATTTGTAAATAAAGTCCTAATAGGTAGTGGAACATCAGGAAAATATATGATTAATCAAACAGGAGTTTATATTTCATCATCCCTGAGATTATTAGTTGTAATTACCTACTTTGTTTTTGCATTAATTGGAATATACAATGTAATAAAAGGAAGAGATAAATATTTACCATTTATTGGTAAATATTCATTTATCAATCGAATAAAATGAAAAAAGAAAAAAGAAATAAAAAATTAAAAATTCTTATTGGTATATTCTCAGTAATACTAATTATTTGTTGTGTATTATTATTTATAGAAATATTTTCTAAAGCCTCACCAATTAAGGGCAAATATTCAAAAGAGGTTATTACAGTTTTAGATAATAATAATTTATTAGATAAAGCAAATAAACTAGACTATTCCCCCACTTTAGAAATAATGATAAAAGATGATTATTTTAATAAAAAGCACTTTGATGATTATTATTTAGTTGATTATCATGAATATGAAGGATTCTCCAAACATGTTTCTCAATTATTAGAAAAAGAATATGAACCAGAAAAGATTAATTATTTAATGAGTAATCAAACAAAAGAATTAATTAATAAAATTATTACATTAGATAAATTTGAGATTGATTATCTAAAAATTAAAGACTTTGATCTAGACAAATTAGCTAGATATAAAGAATTTAATAGTTATGTTTTATCATTTGAAGAAATAGTTAAAGCTGTTAATCATGATATTGATATAAAGAAGGATGAAGTGCCTTATGACAGTGCTAATTTTTATATAAATATAAAACCCGCTATAGATCCTCACAGTGATATTACATTAGTTAATAAGGCTTATGTACTAGATAAAAGCTTTGTACCAAATGATTTAGTAAACTTCGAATCAAAATCTATTAGTAAAAGAGTAGTTGAACCTCTTAAAGAAATGTTTGAGTATGCTAAAGAGGCGGGATATCATCTTTGCACAATAAGCTCATACAGAAGTTATAATACCCAGACATCATTATTTTATGGATATATTAAAAGAGATGGAAGAGCACATGCGGAGAGATATTCAGCAAAGCCAGGGCATTCTGAACATCAACTAGGTTTAGCAACAGATCTTTGCACGACTAATGGGAAGAGAATAACGGTTGATTCTCCAGTTTATCCTTGGCTAGAAAATAATGCTCATAAATTTGGTTTTATAATTAGGTTTCCTAAAGGTAAAACAGGAATAACTGGTTATAATTTTGAACCATGGCATGTAAGATATATTGGTAAAGAACATGCAACAAAGGTTAAAGAATTAGATATTACATATGATGAATATTATGAAATATTTTTAAAGGAGAGATAATGTGAAGTATTATTGCATTGGCATAAAAGGGGCAGGAATGAGTACATTAGCGTGTATCTTACATGATTTAGGCAATGAAGTATCTGGGTATGATGACTCTAAAGAGAAAAAATTTACAGAAGAAGGATTAAACAAAAGAAATATTAAAATTTTCCATGAAGCGAATGAATTAGATAAAAACACAATTGTTACGTTTTCCAAAGCATTTAGTGAAGACCACCCAGAAATAAAAAGAGTAAAAAAACTAGGTTTAAAAATCATGGACTACAATAAAATAATTGGTAAACTTACCAAGAAATTTAATACAATTGGTATAAGTGGAACTCATGGAAAAACAACAACTAGTTTTATGTTAACTGAAATATTTGAAAATACTATCGGTTGTAATTACTTTGTTGGTGATGGTACTGGTTTTGCTAATCCAGATAATGAAAATTTTATACTTGAAGCAGATGAATTTAATAAACATTTTTTAGCTTACTACCCAACAACTGCTGTAATAACCAATATTGAACTTGATCATGTTGAGAGTTATACCGGTTTAAAAGATATTATTAGGTCATTTAAAACATATGGTAATCGCGCTAAAACAATTATTGCTTGTGGTGATGATAAAAACATAAGAAGTATTAAATTCAAAACAAAGCCAGAATACTATGGCTTTAAAAGTAATAATCATTTAGTAGCCAGAAATATTATCTTAGGTGAAAATGGTAGTTCATTTGATGTATATTATAAAAACGAATATTTTGATCACTATGATTTAAAAATATATGGTGAACATATGATTCAAAATGCCCTAGCAACAATTTTAGTTTCAATGAAATATGGGATTAAGAAAAAAGATATAAAAAAATCATTAGAAAACTATAAAGGTGCTAAAAGAAGATTTAAAGAAGAAAGAATAAATAATAAAATTGTAATAGATGACTATGCTCATCATCCAACTGAGATCAGTGCCACAATAAAAGCAGCTAAACAAAAATATCCTAATAAAGAGGTAATCGCAATCTTCTTACCAAATACATATTCAAGAACAGAGGCTTTACTAGATGACTTTGTTAGTTCGCTAAGTACTGCAGATAAAGCTTATATAATGGACATCTATTCTGATCGAGAAAGACAAAGTGATTACCCTAATGTAAGTTCAGATATAATGATTGAGAGAATTCCCAATGCAGAAAAAATTGAAATAAAATCGGTAAAAAAATTATTAGATCATGATTCAGCGGTATATTGTTTTATGAGTTGTACAAGCATATACATAATAATGAATAAATTTAAAGAAATATTAAAAGAAAAATAAAAAAACCATCACGGTTTTTTATTTTTTTAGTAATTCTAATCAAATATAAAGTCTAATGAATAAACTCCTATTTCATCTATATGAAAAATACGTGAACAAGGCACTCCATTAAATATATAATCTTTTCCAAAATTTTCTTCACCAACACGATTATTATTATACATCCTATACCCTTCTTTTGGTTTAATGAATAATGTCATCGTATATGTTTTATCTGAATCAAACTTTGTGTCTTTATCTGTTGAAGTACCAAGATGTTCTATCTCATCATTATTTTTATAATTCCAATAAACAAAAGATGTATTAGAAATTTCTTCTGTGATTGTATTATAAAATGTAAACGGTAAATCACTAGCAATTTTTGAATTTCTAAAAATAGAATCTCCAGATTTTGGTTTTTTAAAGTCAACAAGATTAAAATTTATCTTTTCAATCAATTTATCTTTTAACTCATATGTTACGGTTTTATTACTATTTTCTATCTTGCCGATATTATCAACTGTTTTTTTATTACAACCAAGTCCAAAAATTAATGAGATTAAACCTAATGCCAATATATATTTTTTCATTTTATAATTCCTCCTTATTATAAGTATATAATTTTTCTTGTTTATTATCAAATAAATTGTATTTGTATATAATAAACTTTTACAGTATACTTATGAACAAGGAAGTGTTATCAATGAGAAATTTTACAGAACAAGAATTAATTAGAAGAGAAAAAAGAGATAATTTAATTGAAATGGGTATTGATCCGTTTGGCGGTAGATTTGAATTAAACTCTGATTCTAAAGATATTAAGGAAAGATTCCAAGAAAAAACTGCTGAAGAACTAACTGAGTTAAATGAAAATGTAATAATTGCTGGAAGAATAATGACTAAAAGAGGTAAAGGTAAAGCTGGTTTCTTTCATATCCAAGATAAATTTGGTCAAATTCAAATATATATAAGAGCAGATAATGTATCTGAGCAAGAATATGAATTATTCGATAAATCTGACATTGGAGATATTGTTGGTATTGAAGGAACAATAATGAGAACTAATATGGGTGAATTAAGTATTAAAGCTTCTAAGTTTACTCATTTAACTAAGGCTTTAAGACCATTACCAGAAAAGTATCATGGTTTAACTGATGTTGAAGAAAGATTTCGTCGTCGTTATGTCGACTTAGTTATGAATGAAAATGCTAGAAATATAGCATTCATAAGACCAAAAATTATTCGTTCAATTCAAAATTTCTTAGATTCTAAAGGTTATATTGAAGTCGAAACTCCTATTTTAGGAACTATTTTAGGAGGTGCTAATGCAAGACCATTTATTACTCATCACAATGCTTTAGATATTCCAATGTATTTAAGAATTGCAACTGAATTAAATTTAAAAAGATTAATTGTTGGTGGTCTAGATGCAGTATATGAAATCGGTCGTCTATTTAGAAATGAAGGTATGGATAAGAGTCATAATCCAGAGTTTACAACAATTGAACTATATAAAGCCTATACAGATTTAGAAGGCATGATTGAAATAACAGAAGAATTAATAAGTAATACGGCAATGGAAGTTGTTGGAACTTATGATTTTGAATATGGTGGAGAAAAAATTTCTTTAAAAACTCCATTTAAAAGGGTTAGAATGACTGAAGCAATTAAAGAAGAAACCGGAATTGATTTTGCTCAAGATATGAGTTTAGAAGAGGCACAAAGATTAGCTAAAGAACATAATATTGAACTAGAAAACCATTTTGATTATGGTCATATTATTAATGAATTCTTTGAAAAATATGCTGAAGAAAAACTAATAGATCCTACATTTGTTATTGGTCATCCAATTGAAATAAGCCCATTAGCTAAAAAAGATAAAAATGATCCAAGATTTACAGAAAGATTTGAATTATTTATTTGTGGTAAAGAATTTGCTAATGCTTTTTCTGAATTAAATGATCCAGATGATCAGTATGAAAGGTTTTTAAATCAAACTAAAGAAAAAGAACTTGGCAATGAAGAAGCAAATGAAATGGATTTAGATTATGTCGAAGCATTAGAATATGGAATGCCACCGACTGGGGGAATGGGTCTTGGAATAGACCGTCTAATTATGCTTTTAACAGGGAGTGAATCAATTAGGGAAGTAATCTTATTTCCGACTATGAAAAATAAGTAAAATGTTAAATTACAAATTCAATTTACATATTATTTTATTGGTGTTATAATTTTACACAAGGAGGATTTTATTATGAAAAAGTTTTTTGAAAAAAATAATTTAATTAAATGGACAGGATTAGTATTAATATTAACAGTATTATTTTCTTGGATATTTAAAATATCTGTAGAAGGAACTGCTGAATTTTATAGAATTGGGGTTTTAGACTTCTTTACAATCGGTGTAATTGGAGTTAATTCTTATGCGGCGATATTTACGATGATAATTGTTATTGCGGGATTTTATGAGTTAATGAAAAAAACAAACTTTTATAAAAGAATGATCGAAACTGTTTCAAGTACATTTAAGAAACAAGGCGATATGTTTATTTTAATAACTATGTTGTTTTTTGCAATATTATCAGCATTATTCATAGATACATTTGCATTATTGTTCTTTGTACCATTCTTTATTTCAGTAATTTTAGAATTAAAGTATGATCGCTTCACAGCGTTTTTAGCAACATTTGGTTCTATTCTTGTTGGAACAATAGGTAGTTTATACAATGGTAATTATGTTGGACAATTAGTTTCAGTTTTAGAAAACACATATAAAGATAATGCGATTTACCGTTTTGGTTTATTTGCAGTAGCATTTATCATGTTAGTGGTATTTACATTAATGCAAGCTAAGAAAAGTTCTAAAAAAGAACCTACTTCAGAAATTGCAGATGAATTATTCGTAGTTGAAAAACCTAAAAAAGAGAAAAAAGCAATTGGTTCTGTAATCATTTTTGTTTTATTATCAATCGTGGTAATAATTGCTGCGATTCAATGGGGAAGTGCATTTAATGCAACGTGGGCAGCAAGTCTACATAATTGGTTTAACGAATTAACTATCGCAGGTGAACCACTATTAAAACATTTAGTAGGTTATAATGCAGAATTTGGAACATGGGATTTATTCAATTTCCAAGCACTAATATTATTTGCATCAGCTCTAATTGCAATTGGTTCAAGAATATCACTTTCTGATTTCATCGATTCATTTGTTGAAGGAATGAAGAAAGTTGCTAAACCATTAATGGTTATATTTGTAGTATTCTTTATTAGAACAGTGGTATATTACTATCCAGCTATTCAAACAGTATTTGATGGAATGATGAAAGAATTTAATTACTTCGTTGCAGCATTCATTGGTTTCTTTGCTTCAATATTTGGTGTAGATGTTCAAAATACATGGGCTATATCAGGAGCAAGAATGGTTAGTGCATTTGAACCAGCAATCAATAAAAACACACTTTCTGTTATTTTCCAATCAGTGTATGGTCTAGCGCAATTTGTCGCACCATCAAGTGTATTCTTAATGCTTGGGTTATCATTCTTAGATATACCATATACGACTTGGTTAAAAAAATCATGGAAACTTATTGTTGGCTTATTAATTTTAGTTATAGTAGTAATCGGATTAGTAACTCAATTATAATTAACGAAATAGAAGCAATGCTTCTTTTTTGTTGCTATAAAACTTAAAATAACCTATAATTTAAGTGGTGAAACAAATGAAATTAAATAATAAAGGTTGGGGCTATGGCCAAATGTTTTTGCTAATGGGTATTTTAATTGTTGCTCTTATTGTTGTGTGGGCACTTAGTTATCAATTACACTATCAATTAGCTAAAATTAATATAGGAAGCGGAAGAACATATTATTTAAATCTTGAAAATGAATTAAAAAAAGCAGGTAAAGAATATTTAGTAAAACATGGCTATGACTGTCATTATATGGAATGTAAAATATATTATTTTGAAGTTAAAAAAGCCGGTTTAATGGCTGAAATGTTAGATGAAAAAAGCAAATTTGAATGTGAGGGTTATATTAAATCAATTGAAGATCAAATAGAACCCTATATAAAATGTGATAATTATACTACTGAGGGATATCGACAATGAGAAAATTAACAAATCTTGCCTGGTTCTGGGGAATAATAATGTTTCTTTTAATTGGTTTTTTAGTAATATATGCTGTATATTTTATGAGAAATGAAAAATATATTAAACTAGAAAGAAAACTGGTTGAATTAGTTAAAACTAATGAAGAGTTAAAATTAAAAATAGCAGATAGAAATTCAATAATTATTACTAATTCAGATTTAATAAAATATATTGATTTAAGTGTTAATAACAAGAATTGTTATGGTGAAGTCACAATCAATAAAACAATAATTGGTTATCAGTATAAACCATATTTGAAATGTGATAAATATGAAACATTTAAATTATTTAAGAAAAACAATAAAGAAAATGTTGACAATGTAAGTCAATAAATGATATATTAACAATGCATTAATTTTTTGGTTCTACTTAGGTGGAACCTATTATTAAGGAATATTTGATACACCGGGAACTGTGTATATGAAAGGAGAATAAAATGCCTACAATTAATCAATTACTTAAAAAGGGTCGTAAAAGAAAAACTAGAAAAAAACAAAGTCCAGTTTTAAACGTCGGCTTTAATAGTATGACAAGAAGAACAACTAAGACGGATCACCCACAAATGAGAGGTGTTTGTACAAGAGTTGGAACTCGTACACCAAAAAAACCTAACTCAGCTTTAAGAAAATATGCTCGTGTTAGATTATCAAATGGTCGTGAAGTAGATACATACATTCCAGGCGAAGGTCATAATTTACAAGAACATAGTGTTGTTTTAATTCGTGGTGGAAGAGCTCAAGATTTAATCGGGGTTCGTTATCATATTGTTCGTGGAGCACTTGATACTGCTGGAGTTGAAAATAGAAAACAAAGTCGTAGTAAATATGGAACAAAAAAAGATAAAGCAAAAAAATAGTTAAAGGAGGAAATTATGCGTAAAAGACGTGCGATAAAAAGAGACGTATTACCAGATCCGGTTTATAATTCTAAATTAATAACAAAACTAGTTAATCAAATTATGAATGATGGTAAACGTGGAACTGCTGAAAGAATATTCAACGAAGCCTTCGCGATTATTGAAAAAGAATCTGGCGAAAAAGCAATCGATGTATTCAATCAAGCACTAGAAAATATTAAACCAATTCTTGAAGTTAAATCTAGAAGAGTTGGTGGATCAAATTACCAAGTTCCTGTTGAAGTGGCAGCTGAGAGATCACAAACATTAGCCCTAAGATGGTTAGTAAATTATGCTAAAACAAGAAGTGGTAAAGGAATGGCTATTAATTTAGCAAATGAAATAATGGATGCAGCAAAAGGTGTTGGCGGAGCTGTTAAAAAACGTGAAGATGTTCACAGAATGGCTGAAGCTAATAAAGCATTTGCTCATTATAGATGGTAGGAGGATAGTATGGCTAGAGACATAGAATTAAATAAAGTAAGAAATATAGGAATAATGGCTCATATAGATGCTGGTAAAACAACATTTACTGAAAGAGTTTTATTTCATACTGGTCGTACTCATAAAATTGGTGAAACTCATGATGGAGAATCACAAATGGACTGGATGGACCAGGAAAAAGAACGTGGTATTACTATTACTTCTGCTGCAACAACAGCTAATTGGAAAGGATACCGTTTCAATATAATTGATACTCCAGGACACGTAGACTTTACAATTGAAGTTGAAAGAAGTTTAAGAGTATTAGATGGAGCAATAACAGTTATTGATGCTCAAAATGGTGTAGAACCACAAACTGAAACTGTTTGGCATCAAGCTACAGAGTTTAAAGTTCCAAGAATGTTATTTGCTAATAAAATGGATAAAACTGGAGCAGATTATGCTTTTAGTTTAGATTCAATTAGTAAAAGATTAGGTGTTAATGCAAAACCAATCGCTTGGCCAATAGGAGCTGAAGAAAGTTTCAATGGTTTAATCGATTTAATTAACATGAAAGCCTATAAATATGATGGTAAGGAAATTGAAGAACCAGAAGAAATTGAAATCCCAGCTGATTTAAAAGATTTAGCAGAAAAGCAAAGAATCGAACTTATTGAAGCTGTCGCGGATTTTGATGATGAATTAATGGAAAAATACTTGGAAGGTCAAGAAGTGCCAGTCGAATTAATTAAGAAGGCTATTAGAAAAGGTACTCTTGCTGTTGAGTTTTTCCCAGTTATGCCAGGAAGTGGTAAAGCTAATATGGGTATCAAGTTTGCTCTTGATGCAGCAATTGACTTTTTACCAAGTCCATTAGATGTTGATGCGATTGCTTGTTATGATGAAAACAATGAAGACGTGTTTAGAAATCCAAGTGATGAAGAACCGTTTACTGCATTAGCGTTTAAAGTTATGACTGACCCATTTGTTGGTAAATTAACTTTCTTTAGAGTTTACTCAGGTAAATTAGAAGCAGGAAGTTATATTTATAACTCAACAAAGGGAGTTAAAGAAAGAGTAGGAAGAATCCTACAAATGCATGCTAATCAAAGAAAAGAAGTAGATGCTGTTTATACAGGAGAAATTGCTGCTGCGGTTGGTCTAAAGAATACTTCTACTGCTGATACATTATGTGGTGAGAAAAACCCAGTAATCATGAAAGGTATGGCTTTCCCAGAACCAGTAATTGATTTAGCAATTGAACCAAAAAGTAAAAATGATCAAGATAAGATGTCAACTGCATTACAAAAATTAGCAGAAGAAGACCCAACATTCAGACAAAAGTCTGATCCAGAAACTGGTCAAACAGTTATAAGTGGAATGGGTGAATTACACTTAGAAGTTCTTGTTGAAAGAATGAGAAGAGAATTCAATGTTGATTGTAATGTAGGAAAACCACAAGTTGCTTACCGTGAAACATTAACTCAAATGGGTGAATGTGAAGGTAAATATATTAAACAATCTGGTGGTCGTGGACAATATGGTCATGTTTGGATCAAATTCGAACCAAATAAAGATAAGGGCTATGAATTCGTTGATGCAGTTGTTGGAGGAGTTGTTCCAAGAGAATATATCCCAGTAACTGATAAAGGACTTCAAGAAGCAATGGCTGGAGGAATTCTTGCAGGATACCCAATGGTTGATGTCAAAGCTACTCTTTATGATGGATCATATCATGATGTTGACTCATCAGAAATGGCGTTTAAAGTTGCTGCTTCACTTGCCTTAAAAGAAGCAAAAAATAAATGTAAACCAGTTTTACTTGAACCGATTATGAAAGTTGATGTTGTAACTCCAGAAGAATATTTTGGAAACGTTATGGGAGACTTAACTAGTCGTCGAGGAAAACCAATGGGACAAGAATCTCGTGGTAATGCATTACAAATAACTGTAATGATGCCATTATCAGAAATGTTTGGACTTGCTACTTCACTACGTAGTAACTCACAAGGTAGAGGAACATTTACCCCAACCTTCGACCATTACGAAGAAGTACCAAAAAACATTGCTGAAGAAATAATTAAAAGAAACAATGCCAATTAATAAATAATACTTGCTAAAATGTCAAGTATTAGGTAAAATTAGAAATGTTAAAGGAGGAATTTATTATGGCAAAACAAAAGTTCGATCGTAGTAAGCCGCATATTAATATTGGAACAATTGGTCACGTCGACCATGGTAAAACAACATTAACTGCTGCTATTACAAAACAATTCGGAGAATTTCAATCATATGATCAAATTGACAAAGCTCCAGAAGAAAGAGAAAGAGGAATAACAATTAGTACTTCTCACGTTGAGTATGAGACTGAATCACGTCATTATGCTCACGTAGACTGTCCAGGACATGCCGACTATGTTAAAAACATGATTACAGGTGCTGCTCAAATGGATGGAGCAATTCTAGTTGTATCAGCTGCTGATGGACCAATGCCTCAAACTGCTGAACATATCCTATTATCAAGACAAGTAGGAGTTCCTAAAATTGTAGTATTCATGAATAAATGTGATCAAGTAGATGACCCAGAATTACTAGATTTAGTAGAAATGGAAATTCGTGAATTACTAGAAAAATATGAATTCGATGCTGAATGTCCAATCATTCGTGGTTCTGCATTAAAAGCTCTTGAAGGTGATGAAAAATACGTAGAAGCTATTAAAGAATTAATGGCGGCTGTTGATGAGTATATTCCAACACCAACTAGAGATGTAGATAAACCATTCTTAATGAGTATTGAAGACGTATTTACAATTTCAGGACGTGGTACAGTTGTAACTGGCCGTGTTGAAAGAGGTCATTTAAATCTAAATGATGAAGTTGAAATTGTCGGATTAAAAGATACTAAGAAAACAGTTGTTACAGGAATCGAAATGTTTAGAAAACAACTTGAGTATGCAGAAGCAGGAGATAATGCCGGAGTATTACTTCGTGGAATTACTCGTGAAGAAGTTGAAAGAGGACAAGTTTTAGCTAAACCAGGTAGTGTAACACCTCATAACAAATTCAAAGCTAGTGTATATGTTCTATCTAAAGAAGAAGGTGGAAGACATACTCCATTCTTCAGTAACTATCGTCCTCAGTTCTATTTTAGAACTACAGACGTTACAGGAGTTGTAGAACTACCAGCTGGTGTTGAAATGGTTATGCCAGGCGATAATGTTGACATGACTGTTGAACTTATTGCGCCAGTAGCACTTGAAAATGGAACTAAATTCTCAATCAGAGAAGGTGGAAGAACTGTCGGTGCTGGTGTAGTATCAGAAATCGTTAAGTAATTTAACTAAATAAAGTTGTCAATTTGACAACTTTTTTTGTGGAATAATTACCCATGAAAAAACAATAAGATTATCTTATTGTTTAAAACTTTTCTATTTCTTGATTTTCTTTTTGTTCTGAGATATGGATTCCTTCAGAGTTAATATCTCCCTTTTTAACCCATGGTTTATTAAATTCTTTTGCTAAAGTAGCACTATTATTCAAATCATTATAAACTCTTTTTCTAATAACAAGGTCAAACTCACCAATATATTCATAAACTATATCATTAAACCCTAATTTAAACTTATTTAAGCCATAATAAGGATTCTCTTTGGTAAAGTCACCAGTCATCCCATTTAAATCTACAAATTCAAAATTTAAGCTCTTATAATGCTCAATAATTTTATAATGTAGGTAATAATTTGGACTTAAAAATTTAAATTCTTGATCATAACCGCTTATTAAGATATAAGCTCTGTTAAAATATTTAATTACTAAAGCTCCAGCAATAACTATACTATTCTCATCATGAATGTTTTTACTTGCTTTTAAAATATCGTTTTTATAAGAAGCAAGGTCACGATCAGATTGCATTTTTCTTGCTAAAAGTTTATCATTTGGGTTATTTTGCATCTCATTATTTAAACTTTCATTTAAAGATAATTCATCATTATATCTTTTTTGGGCTGTAGTTAAATATTTTTCATAATCAACTCTAATCAAAAACAAATCAATCTGGTTCTCTTTATTAAATAAATTATAATAGTCTCGGTAATATTCAATACCTCTACTTCTTTTATCTTTCACAAATTCATAAAATTTCTCTAAATCATCTACTGTTCCTTGTTGTAATGATAAACCTCTTCTTTCAGATTTATTAACCTTATTACGAACATTCTTAGCTAAATTTTTTAAACCCCTATATTGATCTAAATGAACAATGGTATTAAATCTTGGAAATTGAGACTCGAAATATAAGTTATTTTTAAGTTTAAGATATCCAAAACCACTTAACATACTAATGATGTCAAAATTGATATTATATACAGTTTTATAACCATTTTCTTTTCTTGCTTCACCAATAATAATATCGGGATTAATTTTTAACATAAATATCTTTTTCTTTTTTAAATATTTTTTCAAATCTCTAGTAAAACTTTTTACTAATCCTGGATCATTATAATCTATCAATATTCCTTTGGGAGCATAAGCATACTTATGAATTGAAGTAATTCTTTTGGTTACAATTAAAGATGCTGCTTTAATACTATTGTTGTGATCGACATAACCAATTAAATTATAATCAAAATAATACTCACTCAATAATTGGCCATAATAAAACGTTTGATAATGGCTTCTTAAGGGGTGTGTATTAGTAAAACTCTCAAATTGATCTTTTGTTAATTCAACTATCTTCATTTATACCGTCCTTTACTAAAAAATTATATCATAAATTTGCATAATTGTTGAAAAAGAATAGTCTAAATGGTAAACTAAATATATAATTAGAGGTGGAAAAAATGAAAATAAGTAATTTACATGCAAGAGAAATTTTAGATTCAAGAGGAAATCCAACAATCGAATGTGAGCTAACATTAGAAAACGGCATTAGGGTGTTGGGAAGTGTCCCTAGTGGGGCTTCAACAGGAAGTAAAGAAGCACATGAACTTCGTGATAAAGATAATTCAAGATATCTTGGAAAAGGTGTTACAAAGGCTGTTGATAATGTTAATAATATTATTAAGGACCATTTTATTAATCAAGAATTAAATCAACAATTAATTGATCAAAAATTAATTGAACTTGACGGCACGCCAAATAAGTATCATTTTGGCGCTAATGCGATCTTATCCGTTTCTTTATGTGTTTTAAAAGCATTGGCAATTGTTCAAAATAAAGAAATGTATGAGTTGTTTCCTGGAAGAAAACTACCATTCCCAATGTTTAACATAGTCAATGGAGGAGCTCATGCAGATAACAACATCGATATTCAAGAGTTTATGATTGTTCCTAAACAAGAAACTTTCAAAGAAAGATTAAGATGTGGAGCAGAAGTATTCCATAATTTAAAATCAATTTTAAAAGAAAAAGGATTAGCAACAGGTGTTGGAGATGAGGGAGGATTTGCTCCTAATTTAGAAAATAACTATGAAGCATTAAATCTGATCATGCAAGCTATCGAAAAAGCTGGATATAAACCAGGTGTAGAAGTTGGTATTGCATTAGATGTCGCGGCTAGTTCATTTTATGATGTAGAAACAAAGTTATATAGTATTGATGGAAGACAAATTACTGGTTCTGAGTTAGTCAACTATTATAAAAACATGATAAATAATTATCCAATAATTAGCATTGAAGATGCATTTGATGAAAATGATGATGAAAATATGATCGCACTTACAAGAGAAGTTGGTAACAAAATAATGTTAGTTGGCGATGACTTCTTTGTTACAAATGCTGAAGTATTACAAGAAGGTATTAATAAAACGATGTGTAATTCAATCATTATTAAACCAAATCAAGTGGGAACTATAACAGAAACAATTCAAACAGTAGAATTAGCTAAAAATAATAATTATATTCCAATAATGTCTCATCGAAGTGGTGAAACAGAAGACACTTCAATTGCAGATTTAGCAGTTGGATTAGGTATAAATTATATTAAAACAGGTTCTACTTCAAGAGGAGAAAGAATTAATAAATATAATAGATTACTAAGAATTGAAGAAAAAATTTTAAAAGGAGAATAACGTGGAAAAAAAAGAAACATTTGAACAAGTCGAGGAAAAAGAAGATAAAAGAAAAAAACTCCTTATTATTTTAATAATAATGAGTTTGTTCATGTTCTTTTTTATAGCTTTTTCATCTAGGTTTTTTGTTACAAAGACGATGAAATTAAATATCGACTTAGATGGAGATGGAATCCCAGATATTAATATCGATTTAACAGGTGATGGAAAATGTGATATTAACTGTGATATTGATGGCGATGGAATTCCTGATGTAAATATTGCCCATTATAGTGGAACTAAAGCTACATTTAATATTGATTTAGATGGAGACGGTGTTCCTGATGTAAATTTAATTAATCAACCAGAGGCTGGTAAAAAATGTAAAATTAACTGTGATGTTAATGGAGATGGTTGGCCAGATGAAAATATCGATTTAGATGGAAATGGAAAATGTGATTTAAACTGCGCTAAAGATGAAAAAGGCAAATGCATTTTAAATTGCGATAATAATAAAGATGGTATTTGTGACTATAATTGTGATTATGATAATGATGGTGTTTGTGATAAATACTGTGATACAGATGGCGATGGAGTCTGCGACTATAACTGTGATGATAAATGTAAGATAAATTGTGATAATAACAACGATGGTATTTGTGATTACAATTGTGATTATGATAATGATGGTGTTTGTGATAAATATTGTGATACAGATGGCGATGGAGTTTGTGATTATAATTGTGAAGAAGATACGCCAAGTTCCTCAAAAGAACCCGATCAGCCAAGTAGTTCCTCATCAAGTTCAAAAAGACCAGATAGACCAAGTTCATCATCGAGTTCATCATCAAGTAGTTCAAGCTCATCATCAAGTAGTTCAAGTTCATCATCAAGTTCATCATCAAAACCACTCGTTTCTAGTTCATCATCAAGTGTGGTAACGCCAGTTTATGTAATTAATTTTGATACTGGAAATGAAGTTGATGAAGTTGGAGTCTTGCCAAATCAATTAATTGAAAAAAACTTTTCAATAACAAGTGAAAATCCAGTTGATATTGGTTATAGATTATTTTGGGAAGATGTAGAAAATAATTTTGTTACAAATAATTTTAAATATGATGTAATCCTAAATGGAATATATATTGTTAATAAAGCAAATGCTCCTAAAAATTCTAATACTAATATCTTAGGATCATTAAATGTAGATTATGTTGTTATTAATAATACAACTCATAATTATAAAATAATTTTCTATTTAGAAGACCCGGGGTCAGAGCAAAATGAAGACCAGGGAAGAACATTTAAAGCAAAAATACAAGTTACAAGTGCTCAATAGGAGGATAAATGAAAACAGGTGTAAGAAAAATTATAATCGGTGTAGTCGCATTACTAATTATTATCGTACCGATGATTATAGATAATAATGCTAAAGCTTTGAAACCGATAACTTATGAAGAATTTCAAGATAAACTAACAAGCGGATCTAAGTCAATTATTTATTTTGACTATGCAAAAAGTAAGGTAAGTAAACAATCATATGCAAATTTATCAAGTTTGAAAAACAAAAAAGGAAGAGAATTATATTATGTTAACATCGACAATTTAACTGAAAAAGAAAAAAAGAGTATTGAGGAAGCAAATTCTCAGATACTAAAAGGTAATGCTTTTGCATTTATTGATAATAAAACAATAATTGAAGTTAGAAGGGGACTATACTCACCAAGCGATTTAGAAATATTAGATAACCAATATTTTGATAATGCTTATGAACAAATAAATTATAAAGTTTCTACTGATGCCAAGGAGTTTATCGATAGAGCTAATAAAGAAGAAATCTTAATGGTGACTTTTGGTCGTACTTCTTGTTCGTTTTGTGAAATGTTTAAACCAACACTAAATAAAATAGCTAGAACATATGAATTAGATGTTTACTACTTTGATTATGAATTTTATGATCAAAGTGAATATAATGAAATTATGGCTCAAAAATATATAATTCCTGGACGTTCTAAGACAATTTCAGATGATGATGGATATGCAACTTGTTCAAATAGTGGAGTTGATACAACTATTGATAAAGGATTTAATACTCCATTAACTTTACTAATACATAATGGAAAAACTATTGATTGTATTTTAGGCGCTTTAAGTGAAGAAAGAGTAACAGATGCCCTAGAGTTCTATAAAATAGAGAAGAGCAAGTGAGGTATATATGAAGTCAGAAGTTTATGAGAAAGTAAAAGAATTCAAAAAAAAGTATCCAATGACTTTAACCTGGTGGAGATTAAAAAAACACTGTCGTGTAATTGATGATCACTTAAACCCAGATGAGAAAGTAACATATGCCTGTGCAGGTCAAAAAAACGACCGAGCTTTAGACATTTTTCAAACATGTGTTGTGGTAGTTACTAATAAAAGGCTTTTAATTGGTTCAAAAAGAGTTACATGGGGTTATTTTCTCAACTCAATAACGCCTGATTTATTTAATGATTTAAAAGTTGCAATGGGAATCATTTGGGGGAAAATAGAAATAGATACAGTAAAAGAAGTAGTTAATTTATCTAATCTTGATCGTAAATCTTTAGATGAAATAGAAACAAAAATAACCACGTTTATGATTAGAGAAAAGAAAAAGTACGGTCACGGTAATAAAAAGTCATAAGCTCATATTATGGGGTGAATTATGAAAAAAAACAAATCACTTTTAATCATATTAATTATTATAATAATTATTTTCATCTATATTTTATATAAACCAACTAATTATCAAAAAAAATATTTAGTTGATGACTACAATGTGAGTGAAAAATATGATGGAATATACCACATACAAATTAATAAAAATAATTTATCTTTTAACTATGCATTTGATAAAAAATATTCACCTTTTCGTAATATAGTAAAAAAAATTAACACATATGTAGAGGATAACTATTACTGCATAGATATAAGTGTAGCAAAAGTTAGATTATTGCCCCTTTGTTATCAGGGCCAAAAAACGATTGATTTTAGACTTATTGATACCCAAAAGTTCAAACAATTTGTTGCAGGAAAATATAATATTAGTAAAACTTATATAAATACAACGATAGATAAGTACAATATATTAACAAGTGATACTTCAAACTATGCAATCTGGAATTATAAAGGTATAGACTTTATTTCGAGGGAAAAGTTAGAAAAAATACCTTTATTTGAAAAAGATATATATGATAACTCTTTAGTTTATAAAACTGATAATTATCTTTTTATACCCAATTACAATTTAAGTCATAATTTCAATGAAATAATTATTATAGATATGAGAAATGGTGAGAGCAAAAAAATTGGTATACTATATGAAATAAGTTATGAAAGTTACATTAATGGTCATTTTGGAGATAAATTGTATTTAGTAGATAAAAAAGAAAAAGTCCAATATGAAATTGATCTAATAAAAAAAGAAATAAATATTATTTCTACTGACGATGGACTGGGTAAAAACTATAACGATAAATGGGAAGACATAACAATCAATCGACTAGTTAATAATGAAATTATCTTTAGTGAAAAGACTCGATATGAATACTTAATTAAAGATAATCACTTATTTATTAAAGACAATTTAACTGATAATCTTATCCAAATAAGTTACTTAGATAGTCCTAAAATTATTCAAAAAGGAAATGATTATATATATTATGTTCATGAAGATGTTTTATATAAATATTCTTTAAATTATGGCGAAGTAGAAATAATGAAAAATTATGAGTGGAAATTTAATTCAGATAATAAGATATTTGTTAAATAACAACAAAGTGTAAATTACAATTATTAATATGTTAAATGAATTAAAGCTCGTGGTATAATACTTATAATAGGAGTTGGGTAGTGTGATTTTAAAAAAGCCATACGCATTTTTAATAAAAAGATTTAGATTAATCAATTTCTTATCATTTGGTGCTATTTTATTTGTTTTAATTTCAACCAATCCTATAGTTTCAACATTAGGGGAATTAGTTAATACTGGTAAAATAACAATATTTAATAATACAAGCATAATAGTATACTTAGCTATTTTGATTAATGTAATATTTAGTTTTGCAATGTATCTTCTAATGAAAAACAAGAAGAAACCAAGCAACTTTTATATTTTTGGAACGATTTATTACTTTATATTTTTAATCTTTGTCTTTATTGGTAATAATATAATTAATAATGTTATTGAAACTTCTGTTGTTAATATTCAAACCTCAAGAATGTATTATGATCTTGCAAGGATTGCTTATTATCCCCAAATATTTTTCTTGATTTTCAGTTTAGTTAGATCGATAGGCTTTGATATTAAAAGATTTAACTTTTCTAAAGATCTTGCTGAATTAGATGTATCGACAACTGATAATGAAGAATTTGAATTCGTATTAGGCTTTGATTACCGAGAATATATTGTTAAATTAAGAAGATATGGTAGAGAATGGCGCTATTACTTTTTGGAAAATACTGCAATAATCGTAACCATATTCATTGTCGGAACCTTAGTCGCAATATTTTTTATCTTCTTTAAAAAAGAATTAACTGATAAAGAATATGGTCAAAATCAAATATTTAATGTTGGTTTTCTACAATATTCAGTTACAGATTCATATGTGACTAATTTATCCAAAACTGGCAGTGAAATTTCCAAAGGAAAATATTATTTAGTTGTTAATGCAAATTTAAAAAACACCTCAGCAAGTTCAGAGAAAATAATTTTTGAAGAGATAACAGTCGCGACTAAAACCAAAACAATAGTAGCTGAAAAAACTGTCAATTCTTACTTTACTGATTTAGGTATTCAATATAGTGGAGAAGATTTGCTTCCTAATACAAATGTTAATCGTCTATTTGTTTTTACAATTGATGATTTTAAACAAGATGATGTCTATAAATTACAAATTCTAAGTGGTAATAAATATAATGAAAAAACAAGACAAACTTATGGAAAATATCAAAAAGTTTTACTTAATCCAACATTTTTTGCTGATATAAAAGATGTAGATACAAAATTCTATGGATCGGAAGTTATATTAAATGAATCAACGCTTAAGAATACAACCTTAACTGTAAATGATTATGTAATTGAGGATAATTATACCTTCGAGTATGAGCAATGTAACTTTGAAAATGATTGTGAAACATTTGTCGATATAATTATTCCTAAATCACGATTAGGTAACTCAACATTATTAGTTTTAGACTATGAATTAGATATTGATACATCTAGTTACTATGCTAGAGGCTTAACTAATAAAGCTAACTTTTTCCAAGATTTCTTAAAAGTAAAATATATTAGTAACGGTGATGAATATGATTCAAAAGTAATACTAATTAATTCTAAAAAGTTAAAAGATAAAGTAGTTTTAGAAGTTGATTCATCAATTAAATATTCTGATAAAATTAACTTAGAAATAATTGTTAGAAATATAAGATACATAATTAATTTGAAATAAAAAAAAGTATTTGTTATAATACTTTTCATGGAGCTATAGCCAAGTGGTAAGGCATGGGTCTGCAACACCTTCACCGTCGGTTCAAATCCGTCTAGCTCCTCCAAATAAATATAATCCTTAATTTAAGGATTTTTTTAATTCATTATATTTGCCTTTATTTAAATAAGCCTTATAATTGAATTAGGTGATAACAAATGATAAAAAAAGATACAAATAATACAGATCATATTATATTTAAATATAGTAAACAAAGTATAGAAGAAGTTTTAACCAAATTTAAGACAACAGAAAATGGTTATAGTGAATTAAAAGCTTTAGATATTAATTCATCACTGGTTAAAAATTTAAAATTCCCTACTAATAATTCGCTAATCTATTTTCCAGATAATTATCCGCTTATGTGGGATTTTGTTGATACAAATGTTGAAACAATGAGAAGAGAATTCAAAATGGTCTCGGCAAAAGAAGAAGTAAACATAATAAGCCATTCTAACCCAGATGAATATGTGATGTATGCAAAAGCAAGTGATATGGAAAATGCTTTTAGAAAAATCTTTGGTCCAGATTCTTTATTTGAACATGGTTCTTTAGAAGAAAATTTTAGAGAGATATGTGGTCAATTAGGATTATATGATTCTAAGAAACAAATTTATCATGATAATGGTCCATGTGGTGGTGAAGGGGGTCCAGTATCATTACATGCTAAAGACCAATTAATTGCGGCAAAACAAGATTCTGAAGCAATTTATGTTTATAGTCATTATGCTTATGTATTAGAAAATAACGAAAAATATTATTTCTTTACTAAATTACCAGTATTAGATGTTGATTATATAGAAAATAGTACTAATGATAAAATTATTTCTACTCCTACAGCAGTGGGAACATATAACGACTTAGATGAAGGATTCAATAAATTATCTAAAGAAGGTAAGCTGAAAACCTATAAATATACATTCAAAAAACAGTCTGATGGTAAACATTATTTCTATCGAGGAGATATTGTGGAAATTGAAGAAAACAAAAAGCCTTAATCAAGGCTTTTTACTTTGTCTATTAATATTTTTTCTAATTCCTTACATTTATCGATATCCATATCAGGAACATCTGTAAGTGGGTAAGGAATATTTAATTCTTTATATTTATGAACACCTTTAGTATGGTAAGGTAACAATTCAATTTTTTCAACAAATTTAATTGGTTTAATATATTCAGCTAATTCTTCAATATATTCAACATTATCATTATAACCAGGAATTATGACTTGTCTTAGCCATAAGCTTTTCTCCATACTTTGACAAAGTTCTAAAAATTCCTCTGATCTATTTCTTCTAAAATTTACTAATTCTTCATAATCTTCATCAGTTAAAGCTTTAACATCAAAAATTACAAGATCAGTATATTTTAATATTTCTTCATAATTATTATTACCAGCACCTGAAGTATCAATACAAGTATGAATGCCATCTTCTTTTAAAAGTTTTAAACATTCTAGAAGAAAATCACTTTGAAATAAAGGTTCACCACCAGAGAAGGTTACACCTCCAGTATCTTTGAAGTAAGATTTATATCTTTGGACAAACTTTAATACTTCTTCAGGACTCATCATTGTTTCAGATTCTTTAGCCCATGAGTCTGGGTTATGACAAAATGCACACCTTAGGGCACAACCTTGTAAGAAGATTACTACTCTTATTCCAGGCCCATCTAACATCCCGAATGTTTCGATTGAATGAATATACCCTTTCATACGGCCTCGTGGAAAGTTCTTGATATAACTTCTTCTTGTTGTTCTTTATTCAGTTTATTAAATCTAACAGCATAACCACTTACTCTTATTGTTAAGTTTGGATACTTATCTGGATTATGCATCGCATCAATTAACATCTCTCTATTTAAAACATTAACATTTAAATGATGAGCCCCTTTAGTAAAGTAACCATCTAATAAATCAACTAAATTATTAATTTGTGATGATTCATCACTACCTAGTGCACTTGGTACGATTGAGAAAGTATTAGATATTCCATCTTCACAACCATCACAGTAAGGTATTTTCGCTACGGAATTTAATGAAGCAAGAGCTCCATTAACATCTCTTCCATGTAAGGGATTAGCACCTGGCGCGAATGCTGCATGAGCCTCTCTTCCATCAGGAGTGGCACCTGTATTTTTCCCATAAACAACATTTGATGTAATTGTTAAAATTGATAAAGTGTGTTTAGCATTACGATATAATCCATGTTTTCTTAATTCATTAATAAATTCTTCAGCAATTTCTACAGCAATATCATCAACTCTATCATCATCATTACCATATTTTGGATAATCACCTTCAATTTTAAAATCAACTGTAATCCCGTCTTCTCTAATCGGAGTAACCTTAGCATGCTTAATCGCGGATAAACTATCAACTACGACTGAGAAACCAGCTATTCCAAAAGCAGTTAATCTATCAATTAAGGTATCATGAAGAGCCATTTGGCTTCTTTCATAAGCATACTTATCATGCATATAATGAATAACATTCATCGTATCAACATATGTTTTAACTGTTCTTTCCATAACTAAGCGATATAGTTTACGGACCTCTTCATATTCTAAAACTCCTTCAGATATTTTGGGAATATCTTTAATAACTTCTATTTTACTCATCTCATCAATTCCTTGATTGAGTGCATAAAGTAAAACTTTTGCTAAGTT
>JAAZHN010000122.1 GCA_012510695.1 Mollicutes bacterium | reverse complement strand
TAATTTGAAAAAAGAATTTTACAGCTATTATTAAATCAAATAAAAATATAACTCATAAAATCTACAATGATTATAAAACCAAAAAAGAATTTAAATTAGATTTAATTGATAATGGATTTACAGTCTTGGCAATCTTAACTGACAAAGAAATTGCAGAAATTAAAAACCTCAATAAATACGACTCAAAATTATATAATAACAATTACAAATATTATGATTATGTAAGACAGCAATTATAAAAAAGAATTTAGTAATATGGAAGGAGAATTCAAAATGAATAGCGAAAATATACGACAATATATATTAGATTTAATTAATCGAAGAATTAATAAGGGAGCATCAAAACAGACTATAATTGAATTACTTCGATATTTAAAAATAATCCATAAAAATAAACTTGATATTATAATATTCATTAATAATCAAATTAAAAAATATAATCTATAGTCAACAAAACCAGATCTATCCACAAATTAATTAAAAAGGAGAATTTGAAAAATGAAAAAAGCAACATTTAAAGAGTTTTAAGAGGCGAAAGCCTCTTTTTTATTTATCAAATGTTAGCGTCGTTATTGCTTCTACATCATCCATTCTTTGAAGCTTTTCTCTTAACTCGTCTACTATATTACCAATAACTTTAAACGTTTCTTCTCGCCCGTTAGTTTCCAGCGTTATATCAAATTCTAGCTTAAAGTGAATCATCTTAACCTTTCTCCATTCGCTTCTCTGTCTTCAATCATATTCTCAACCACATCTCTTAGCTGGCAAAGTACGAATAAATCCATTTTGTATATCGCTTTTAATGCTTTGCTAAAAAGGGTTAATTGCCTTTTGCCTACATTCATCTTTTATCTCCCCCATGTTCCTGCTCTTTGCCCTACTCCCATTTCATCTTCATATGCATATCTGAGTGCATCTATAAAATGATTGTTTTTGTCTACTGGCTCAGGCAATACATTACCACTTCTATCTTCTTTCCATTTATACTGCTGCAATTCATTCTTGGCATTTTGGCAGCGTATATCAACTACAATCGTTTGTTGCTGTAACCACTGAATGCCAAAATTAACACTATCTTTTCCTTTTTTAGCACCAATAGCTCTTATACCATGATTATTTAGTTCTTGTATTGATTTAGGCTCTGAACTATCTGCTGTAATTAGCATATTGCCAATAATTGGTTTTAAACTTGAAGCTAATATATCGTTTGTATAATGCTTCCAATATGAATCATCAAACACATATATCGTTTTACGCTTTCTATCAAAGTGTGTATGCGCTAATGCCGCAGGATCTTCACCATACCCAAAGTCTAATCCATTTTTAAATTTATCAGCTATAGTTTTTAGCTGCGTTAGGTCTTCTGTTCTCCAATTCTTAAAAATCACTGATCCAAGTATTCCCCATTTACCATGCGTATATACATCTTTATAGTATTGATCAGGTTCATTCTCGAGATCATCAATATCATCTTGCATAAGGAACTTATTGTCTTTATATGTTGTTCTTAGGATTGACACGTAGTCATCCTGGTAAAAATTCTTGCTATCATCCCAATTGCTAAAATATTCATTATAAATCCAATGCGATTGGAGTATTGGGTTAAAAGAAAGTGTCAACCGCTTTTTATGAATTGACTTTCCTCTTAAACGTTTACGTAATTGCTTTACGTCTGCATAATCTGTTTCAGTTGCTTCTTCAACCCATATATCGGTAATTACCCCTTGTTGTGGAGTAATAGATTTCAATTTTTCTACATCATCTAGACCACCAAATAAAATCTGATAACCATTAAAGCACGTTATTGTCATATCTGATTTAGGAGTATTAAAATATGAACTTAGTTTTAAACTATCGATTGCTTTAAGTATTTCATTATAAACAGAATTACGGAGCGTTTTACCGACCTTACGTACACAAAGATAATTTCTGCCGCCTTTAAAAATATCTAACACACACCGTTGTGCTAAAAATACTGATTTACCAGAGCTGCTACCACCAAAAAATATCTGAATTCTAGTAAAACATTGAAGAAATGGTATATAAGCTGCATTAAATATTTTCTTTGATATTTTTAAACGTATTTTTCCTGCCATGACATTATCACCTTTTCTTCTTTGGCTTCTTTTCTCCTTTGGTTTTTATTTTAATTTCTTTTTCAAACAAGCGTTCTAACCATCTTGGTTGATTTGTTTCTGTAGGAAAGCTTTCTTCATCATAACAATCTTCACTTCTATATTTCATAACCTCCTCCTAAAATTGACAAAAATAAAACCTCTTAATCAGATTGGGTTGTTATCATTTACGTTTACACTTTATCTGTTTAAGAGGTTTTAGTTTTAAATTATTTAGTTAAAATTTATTTTTTCTTTGGTTTTTCATTACATGCAGCATTTTGTTCATAATTAGTACAGTCTCCATTTTTATTCCTAAATACCTTTTCTCCTTTTTATTTCAGACTCTATAGCCGTATAAGTAGCTGACCCTTTTTTAACATTTTTAAGAGCTTCGCTTAACTCACCATCAGACATTTTTCCTATTTTATCTCCAGACAATATGCTTCCTTTGCCTTCTAAAGCACCACTAGCTGGAGTTCCTTTACCAACATCTCCGCCAGCTGCTCCTCCACTCCCTTTACTTGCAAACTTTCCATCTTTACCGTGATATGGATTAAAATTCGTCATTATTACTGCAGGAGCTTCAGGAATTTCATTTTCAACAAATTTATTAATAGTCAATGACTGATTTAATTTTTCTAATTGTTCTAGTGTCATCGATTTGAGTTCAGGTTCACTAAAAACTTTTTCTAATGATAATATATTGGCGATTACTTTTTCTTTCTTTTGGTTCAGAAGCTTAACTCCTACATAAACAAGATCGCTTACGTTATCCATAACATATCCACCTTCTTTCCTTTACTTGTTTTTCAGCATTTTTATATATTTCTAATTTTCCCCGTTTTTGGCATTCATCAAGACATTATTCATTTTTCCAAGCTCCTGCATAATAACTTTCATCAACGAAAGAACAAATTTGCAATAATATTGCTTCATTCGTTTCATTTAACAATTCTTCATCATTCATTTTTGAAAGTTTTGAAAAATAATCCATTTTTTGAATTTCATAATTTAATTTATTCATATTTTAATTATTCCTTTCTATTTAATTTTAATCAAGATCTTTTATTTGCATCTTAGC
>JAAZHN010000121.1 GCA_012510695.1 Mollicutes bacterium | reverse complement strand
GAATGATATGGATCCAAAATCTAACAAAGAATTAATAAATAAAATAAAGGGTTTTATTAAGCAAAGAAATGTAATAGTAATGTTTTCAATTATTGTAATAATGCTGATTGGGACAGTAATATATAATTTGTCCATTAAAAAAGAATCAATCTTAGATAATACCAGCAGAGTTAAAGAGATTAATGAAACTGAAGAAACAAATAATGAAGAAGATAATTTTGAATTAGAAGTTAATAATATGTCTGGGAATGGAATAGAGGATTTTGATTTTAGTTTTCTTCAATTAGAAAACAAAAAAGAAAACATTATTTATAGCCCTTTATCAATTAAATATGCTTTAAAAATGTTAGAAGAAGGTTCAGCTGGTAATTCAAAAGAACAAATTTCTAATTTAATTGGTAATTATATAACTAAGAAATATATTAATAGCCCAAATATGTCAATAGCAAATGCTTTATTTATTAGAAACACATTTAAAAAGAATATTAATAATAATTATATATCAATTTTAGAAGATAAATATAATGCAGAAATTATTTATGATAGCTTTGTAAACACAAATAATTTAGATTCTTGGACAAAAAATAAAACTTTTGGCTTAATTGATAAATTATTTGATGATCTTTCTCAAACTGATTTTGTTCTTGTCAATGCCTTAGCAATTGATATGGAATGGAAAAACTTGATCCAAAGTACTTATGAAAAAGGTATAGTATATAGAGTAAGTTATCATCATGAAGATTTTTGGGCAGGTATTTCAGAGCTTGATGAATATAATTATCCATCTCTTGATTTCAATAACAATCTTATTAATGCTAAAGCTGTTGAAATTGGCGCAGCAATCAATAATTACGATATTATTACAGAACTTGGTGAAAAAAATATTAGAGAAACAGTTGGTGATAAATATGAAAAATGGTTAGCTGATGGTTGTTGTGGAGAAGGTTGCGAAGAATATCCAAATGTTAATAAATATCTTGATAAATATATTAGCGAGCTTGCTTCAAACTATAAAAGAGTTGATTCATCGACAGATTTTTTATTTCATAGTGATGATGAAATAAATGTTTTTTGCTAAAGATTTAAAAGAATATAATGGTGTTACATTACAATATGTAGGAATAATGCCGAAAAATATTGAATTAGATAAATATGTTAAAGAAATAAATGGTTCAAATATTAAAAGTTTAATTGATAAATTAAAAACAATTGAACTAAAAAATTTCAATTTTGGAAAAATTACCGAAATTAAAGGTCATATTCCATTATTTAAATTTGATTATGAACTAGAATTTATTGAAGACTTAAAAAGAATTGGGGTAACAGATATTTTCGATATGAATAAATCTGATTTATCTAAAATTACACCTTTAAATGGGACCTACATAAACCAAGCAACTCATAAGGCTACAATTGAATTTTCTAATGAAGGCATTAAAGCGGCGGCTGTTACTCCTGAAGGAGGATATGGTGCTGATAGTTGCTATTTTGAACACTTATATGATGTTCCAGTAGAAACAATTGATTTAACCTTTAACAAACCTTATTTATTCTTAATTATAAATAAAGATACTCAAGAAGTATGGTTTGTAGGATCGGTATATGAACCAACTACATCAGAAATAGAAAATTTTGAAGGAGGCTATTAAATGGAAAAAAGAATGATTAAAGGACTTGTTGGCGGTGCTTTATTAGGAATTGTTTGTGTAATAGGCGCCAATATCCGTTCGGGATTTAATTCTGATTTAAATTTTATTTTTGCCCTTTGGTATAATCGAGTAATTATTGGACTAGTAATTGGAGCACCTTGGTCAAATCTAAAAAGAAATAAAGAATTATTTCGAGGTGGAATATTAGGTTTATTAGTTTCATTTGCTTTTTATGCCTCAACTAATTTTCAAGATCCAATTAGTTTTATTGCAGGTATTATATATGGAGTAATCCTTGAAGCATATATTAATAAAAAAAGGAAGTAATTAATTACTTCCTTTATAATATTTCTTTTTATTTGCTTTATCATTTGTATACTTTTTATTACTTGGTTTGTTATTGGCAAATCTTTTTTTGTTATCATTATGATGTTTTTGTTGAGGTTTAACTTCTTTTAAAAGCATGGGATATTTATGATCAATTACTTTTATTTTATGATCAATTAGTTTTTCTATACCTTTAACATTATAGATTTCAGCACTAGTACAAAGAGTAATAGATTTTCCTTCTTTACCAGCTCTTGCAGTTCTACCAATTCGATGAATATAAATTTCATTTTTTTCCGGTAAATCATAATTAATAACCAATCCCAAATCATTAATATCAATTCCGCGGGCTGCGATATCAGTAGCAATCATTATTTTAGTTTTACCAGTTTTAAAATCATTTAGGGCTTTAACGCGATTTGATTGAGTCTTATTACCGTGAATTACACTGGTTTTTAGTCCATATTCATCTAATTTTTCTGCTAATTTATTAGCTCCGTGTTTAGTTCTAGTAAAAATTAAAGTTGTTTTTTTATCTTTAGTCGATAATAATTCTAATAACAAATTAAGTTTATTTGTTGAATCAACATAATATAATTCTTGTTCAATTTTATCGGCTGTAACTTCAGCTGTTTTTGTTTTTATTGTTAGTGGATCTTTCATAAATTGTTTACTTAGTTCTTTTACTTCAGGATTGATCGTTGCAGAAAACAATAAAGTTTGTCTTTCACTTAAGGTCTTACTAATAATAAATTTAATATCTTTTATAAAACCCATGTCTAACATAGTGTCAGCTTCATCAAGTACCAATATTTCAACATTATTAATATTAGCAATTTTTTGATTTATTAAATCAACTAGTCTTCCTGGAGTGGCAACTAAAATATCAACTCCTTTTTGTAAAACCTTCTTTTGTGAACTTTGATTAACTCCACCTAAAACAACACCACAACGAAGATCAATTCCTTGGGAGTATTGTAAAATATTATCACGAATTTGAATAGCTAGTTCTCTGGTTGGTGAAACAATTAAAACTCTT
>JAAZHN010000120.1 GCA_012510695.1 Mollicutes bacterium | reverse complement strand
TAATTGACTTAATGGTGTTTACTAGCTTAGTTACATATTTAAACACACCTATTAAAGGAATCATAGACTATTAACCTAAAATTGAATTTATTCGTGCTTCTTACCATAAAATAAATGACTTCATTAGTTTTCCTGAAGAAGACTTAAATGAATGTTCTCAATTTATTTTAGGAGATATTGAAATTAAGAATTTAGATTATTCTTATAATGGGCATGATTTAATATTAAAAAATATTAATCTTTCTATTAAGCATCAGGAAAAAGTAATATTAGAAGGACCTAGTGGCTCTGGTAAATCAACTCTGTGTAAATTAATAATGCGAATGATGAAATATGACAGGGGAGAGATATTAGTCAACGAAGTTAATTTACAAGATTATGATTTACAAACCATTAGGAGTAATATTTGTTATATATCCCAAGATGAAGTGCTATTTACTGATACAATAAAAGAAAATATTTTATTAGGAAAAAGTTCTAATGATTTACAAAATGTTATTGAAATTTGTCAAATTGAAGATATTCTTAAAAACAAACCATTTCGTCTAGAAACATTTTTACTAGAGCAAGGCAGCAATCTTTCTGGAGGTGAAAAACAAAGAATCATTTTAGCCAGAGGTTTATTAAATGATTGCCCAATTATAATTTTGGATGAAGCTCTTTCAGAAGTATCAAAAGAAATGGAAAAAAATATCTTGTTAAATATTTTAAGAAATTATCCTGATCGAACAATAATATATGTTTCACATCACAAGCCAACTAATATTTTTGATCGAGTAATTAATTTGGAAGATTGCTATGAATGAAGAATTAATTAATCATCCAGATCTTTTATTAAAAGAAAAACCAAAAAAATATGGTAGTTTCATTCTATTGATGTTTATTCTTTTAATAATATATTTACTTAATCAAAAAATAACTACTACTATAAATGTTCAAGGGATAGTTAAAGAAATAAACGGTTATAAATTAGTTTTATATATTCCATATCAAAATGTTGTTAATTTAAATTATTCAAAATTATTAATTGAAAATGAATCTTATAATTATAAGATAAAAAAAATTAACTCTGAATTAATTCAAATTGATTCATTAAATATTCAAGAAGTAATTGTCGAAGTAGACTTAAAAGAAGATTGGCAAATTAACAATTTAATATTAGGAACAAAAATTATCAAAGGCGAAGAAAAAGTTTATCAAAAACTTTGGAACGATTTAAAAGAAAGGGAGTGAGTATGTTAAAAATTAGCAATCAAGAATTGATGAATATTCGCGGTGGCGCAATAACTTGGAAAACACTAAGTTTAATTGTCGGCGGAGTAATAACATTTGTAATCGGTTTTATTGATGGATTTAAAAGGCCACTTAAGTGTAACAAATGAGTATGCTTAAAAAAGAAGAACTTTTAGACATCAGGGGTGGTTTAGCGATAACTGGATCATTATTGACGGCTTTTGCAAAAGCTGTAGAAACAATATTTAATCTAGGTAGAAGTCTAGGAAGTTCATTAAATATGATCATCAACAAGAGAAAATGTTAAGGATGAATTATCATCCTTTTCATTTGTGGTTGAATAATCAATTTATTTATTATATAATCATATTGTTCTAATTGTCCTCGTAGCTCAGTTGGATAGAGCATACGCCTTCTAAGCGTACGGTCGGGAGTTCGAGCCTCTCCGAGGACGCCATAAAGATAAAATGCACCATTATGGTGCTTTTTTGATATAATTATTCTAAGAAGGTGAGATAATGCAATTCACAGAAATACTTGAAAGTAAACTAAATGATAATACTAAAATTGAGTATGGAATTGTTTATGGTAATGAAAATATTTTACTTATTAAGACTGGTCAAGATGGTTCAATATATGGTTACAATGATAAATATTTAAAAATGGCTAATTTAGTTAATGAGAAAACTGGGGCAACTGTTATTTGTGCATCAAACCCCTTTGATGGTCAAAATCCACTTGATGATGCAATGAAAATAATTAAGCAATATTGTCAAAAAAAAGAATATTTAAACTATAAAATATTTTACCTTGGATTTTCTAGTGGTGGTTTTATTGGAGCTGTTTTTGGAATAGATTATCCGCAAATTGAGAAAATGCTGCTAGTAAATATGCCTTTAATGTATAACTGGCATAAAATTAAATCGGGTTTAATTAAATATAATGGTCAAAAACTTATATTAGTTTATGGCTCACAAGATCAACCATTTAAATATTTAGAATTGTTACAAAGAATAAATAATGAAAAAATAAAAAC
>JAAZHN010000119.1 GCA_012510695.1 Mollicutes bacterium | reverse complement strand
TCCTAAGATAGTGCAATTATCTAAAATAATTGGTTCCATTGCATCATTTTCTGGTTGTAATCTAATATGATCTTTTTCTTTATAAAATCTTTTTAAAGTTACTTCATTATCTTCAGTCATCGCGACAACAATTTCTCCGTTATTAGCGGTTTTACTTTTTTTAACAATAACTATATCATTATCTAAAATTCCTGCATTGATCATTGAGTCTCCTGACACTGTTAGAGTGAAAATTTCATCTTTACTAGGAACTAAGTTAATCGGTAATGAGAAAAAAGTATCTGGATTTTCAATAGCTTCAATTGGATTTCCAGCTGTTACTTTACCAAGTAGAGGAACTTTAACTACATCTTCATTAACTTCTGCATATTCATTATCTACTAATAATTCAATAGTTCTAAACTTACTAGAAGTGGTCCTAATTAACCCTTTTTCTTCTAAGTTTTTTAAATGGACGAATACTGTTGCTGAAGAACTAAGATTCAAACCCTTACCAATTTCTCTAATTGAAGGGGGAAAGCCATTTTCAACAATAAATTTTTTAATAAATGTCAAGACCTCAGTTTGTTTTTTTGTAGGTTTTTCCATATTAATCACTCCTTATTGTCAAAATAATATCATTTTCTTGACACAAAGTCAAACATATTTTCGCTTTTTATATTTACACGAACAAATGATTGTGTTATTATAATCTTGAAAGGAATGATAATATGAAAGAATTATTAATAGAAAATAAAGAAGGGTTGTTATTTGTTTTAATTACTTTAGTTTTATTTTTAATATAGTTGCGATTAACTATATTTTTTTGTATACTTATCATATAAGAATAGGTGAGTATTAGTGGAAAAAAAATATCTTAATCAAATTAAATCATTAGCGTTAGATATGGTCGATGAAGCAAATAGTGGTCATCCAGGTATTGTTTTATCCGCGATGCCGATAATTTATACTTTATATACAAGACATTTAAAATTTAATCCCTTAGATCCTAAATGGTTGAATCGAGATCGATTTATTTTATCTTGTGGTCATGGTTCAGCGCTTTTATATTCCTTACTGCATTATGTTGGTTATGATATTTCTTTAGAAGAATTAAAACGATTTAGAAAATTAAGGAGTGTTACTCCTGGGCATCCAGAATATGGATTAACACCGGGTGTTGAAGCAACTACTGGACCATTAGGTCAAGGAATTGCAAATGGTGTAGGAATTGCCTTAGCGCAAAGATACTTAAATAGTTTAACAAATTCTTTAGTTAATGAAGATTTAATGGATCATTATACTTATGTTTTAGTAAGTGACGGAGACTTAATGGAAGGCATCAGTTATGAAGCTTCAAGTCTTGCCGGTATGCAAAAATTAAATAAATTAATTGTTTTATATGACTCTAATGATGTATGTTTAGATGGTGATTTAAATAAAACTTTTACTGAAGATGTCTTATTAAGATTTAAAAGTATGGGTTGGCAGACAATTTTAGTTAATGATGGTAACAATCTTGATGAAATAGATAGAGCGATTAAAGAAGCCAAAGAAAATACTACTAGTCCCACATTAATTGAAGTTAAAACAATAATCGGTTATGAATCAATTAATGAAGGCTCTCATGAAACGCACGGTAAACCCTTAACAAAAGAAGATTTAAATAACTTAAAAACAAAATGGGGATTACCATTAGATAAATTTAATGTCAGTGAAGATGATTTATTTGAGTTTAGAGAATTATTTAAAGAGAGAATTCAAAATGAATATTTAAAATGGACTGATAAATACTTAGAATGCTCTAGTAATGAAGAATTAAAACATATATTTGCGGTTTTAAATAAAGAAGAAAAAGAAAATATTCCTTGGGATGAGTTTAGTTATCCTAATGAAGATGGAGAGTTAAGAAATTATAATAACTTAGTAATGAATTTTATAGCAGATAACTCAAAATTATTTATTGGAGGCAGTGCAGACCTTGCTAGTTCTTGTAAAACTAATTTAAATAACTTTAAAGAGTTAAATAAAGAAAATCCAAACGGTAAAAATATTTGGTTTGGGGTAAGAGAACATGCGATGGGGGCAATTATTAATGGTCTTTCCCTAAGTGGTTTGAAATCATTTGGTTCAACATTTTTAACTTTTTCTGATTATCAAAAACCCTCTTTAAGACTTAATGCTTTAATGGATTTAAATTCAGTTTATATTTATTCTCATGATTCAGTAATGATCGGTGAAGATGGTCCAACTCATCAACCAATTGAACAACTTGGTACATTAAGATCAATTCCCAATGTTAATGTCTTTAGACCATTTGATTTAAATGAATTAATCGGTTCTTGGAAATATATTATGAATAGTGATAAAACAAGTTGTTTAATTGTCAATAAAAATAAAACCCCATTATTTAACTCTTTAGAAATTGAAGATGTTAAAATGGGTGCATATATTATTTCTAAAGAACAAAATAATTTAGATGGAATTATTATCTCTTCAGGAAGTGAGGTCTTATTTGCATTAGAAATTCAAAAAGAATTACTAAGTGAAAATATTGATTTAAGAGTAGTAAGTGTTCCTTGTTTAGATTTATTTGAAACTCAATCAGAAATATATAAACAAAAAATCTTACCAGTGGGGATTAAAAAAATTGTTATTGAAGCGTCTAATGATATCGGGTATTTAAAATATTTAACTAATGAAAAATACTTAATTAATATTAATCAATTCGGTTATAGTGGTCATAAAGATCAAATTCTAGAAACCCTAAATTTTGCTCCAAAATCATTAACTGATATTGTTAGAAACTTAATCTAAAATTTGTTATACTATTATTAGTTAGGAGGAATATAATGTTAAAAGACATATTATTAATTGTTGGAGGTTTAATTCCTGGAATAATAATTGGTTTCTTTATTGCTAGATTTTATATGAAAAAGTATTTAAAAGATAATCCCCCAATAAATGAAAAAATGATTGAAACTCTAATGAGTAGTATGGGAAGGAAACCATCCCAAAAACAAGTAAAACAAATGATGGCTCAAATGAATAAAATGATGTAACAATCATTTTTTTATGATAAAATAATATAAGAATAGAGGGTATATATGAATGAACAACTAAAACCAATTATTTTAATTACTGGTGGATTACTATTATTAATTATTTTAATTATAATTATTATTTTATTAATAAAAAAACACAAATTAGAAAAAAAGAAAGCTTATTCATTACCACCATCAACAGCAAATGCAACTCTTTTTGGAATTGAAACTACTAATAAAAATTTAAAACCAAAAGATGACTTAGAAAAAACTCAAATTCTTAATTTAAGTGATATTGAATAATTAATATTAATATGATAAACTTAATATAGTGATAATATGAAAGATAAGAGATTATTTATTACAATTGTTTCTATATTTACAATTATATCTTTTATAATTGGTGTTTCTTATGCCTATTTTACAGTCCAAGTAGTAGGTAATGATACAGCAAGTACTCAAAATGTTAAAACAGGAACACTTAAAATAAATTATACAGGCACTGATACATTAGATATGAATAATACGGAGCCACCTGATACAAAAAGTATGACATTTACAGTAACAAATAGTGGAACATTACCAGTAAATAACTATC
>JAAZHN010000118.1 GCA_012510695.1 Mollicutes bacterium | reverse complement strand
TTTTATTACTTGTCACTTGCTTATTTAGTTTATCATCATAAAAGGTTTAGCTTTAGTATTATCTTTAATATATTCTTGATAGATAGCAATCGGCTTATCACCTTCATAATAAACTAAGTACTTATCATCAAATGTCTTATTGATAAGTGCTCCATTTTTAATTAATTTTTCATTACTTTCATCAATTTGTTGACTTGGAAATATTTTTAAATATTCATTTAATTCTATAAATTTATAATTATTAGTAACTATGTCTTTTAAAGTGTAAGAATCATTAATACTATATTCCCCTTGTTTAGTTCTAATTAACTCTATCATTGTTGCTCCGCAACCTAAATAATTTCCAATATCATTAATTAAACTACGAATATATGTCCCTTTTGAGACTAAAACCCTAAAAGTAACAATTTCTTCTTCGATTTTAATAATTTCAATTTCTTTTATTTTTACTAATCTTTTAGGAAGTTCAACACTTTCATTATTTCTTGCATATTCATATAATTTTTTTCCATTTACTTTTACTGCAGAATAAATTGGTACTTCTTGTTCATATTCACCTAAAAAGTGGTTTACAGATTGTTTAATTTCATCAAAATTTAAGTTAACATCTTCTTGACTAGTTATTTTACCTGTTATGTCATAAGTATCAGTTCTTAGCCCGAGTTTCATGGTTGCGATATATTCTTTATCATGACCAGTTAATAGATCAGTTAGTTTTGTACATTTACCAAGTGTAATAATTAATACCCCTGTTGCAAGGGGATCCAAAGTCCCAGCATGACCAATTTTAGTCATTTCAAAAAAGTCGTTTAAGTAGTTAACTACATCACGACTTGTTTTATCTTTTTCTTTATTGACGATGATAATACCATCCATTACTTTTCCTCTTTAATTTTTTCAATTAATTTTTCAATGTTTTTCCCATACTCGATTGATTCATCAAAAACAAAAATTAGTTCTGGAGTGTGTCTAATATCGATTTTTGAAGCAAGCATTTTACGAAAATGACTACTTGTCTTTTCTAACTCACTGGCGATTTCTTCTTTAGTATAATCACCTAAATATGTATAAAATATTTTAGCGAAACTTAAATCATTAGTTACTTCACATGCAGTTATATTTAAACTTTTAACTATTTCATTTTTAGTTTCATTCATAATTATTTTACTTAATTCTCTTTGAATTTGTGATGAGATTTTTTTTGCTTTTAATTTCATTTTTTAACCTCCACCATTTCATAGGCCTCTAATATATCGCCTTCTTTTAAGTCATTAAAGTTAGCAAGAGTTATTCCACATTCAAAACCCGATTTTATTTCTCTACCCTGATCTTTTTCTCTTTGAATTTGGGCGATTTTTGTATCACCGATAACATTTGAATCACGAATAATTCTTATTTGAGAATTATTTTTAATTAATCCATCAGTAATATATGATCCAGCAATTGTTCCTACTTTACTAAATTTAAATAATTTTCTGACCTCAGCATGACCAATTATTTGTTCTTCAAATTCAGGATCAAGCATACCTTGCATCGCTAGTTCCATATCTTCGATTAATTTATAAATAATTGTATAAAGTCTTATTTCTACTCCATAACTTTTAGCAAATTCTTTTGTACTAATTGAAGGAATAACATTAAAGCCAATAACAATTGCATTACCAGCATTGGCTAAAACAATATCGCTTTCGGTAATTGTACCTACATCACTTCTAATAACTTTAATTTTTACTCCATCAACATCAATTTTCTCAAGCGCTAATTTTACTGCTTCTTCTGAACCACGAACATCTGCTTTTAAAATAACGTTTATTTCTTTAATACCTGATTGAATTTGTGAAAATAAATCATCCATATTTATAACTTCTTTTTTATTTTTTAATTCTTTTAATTGATTTTGTCTTGTAACTGCAACTTTTTTAGCTTCACTTTCTGTTTCAAAAGCCATAAAGCGGTCTCCAGCTGAAGGATTATCATTTATACCAGTAATAACAACAGGCATACTAGGTAAGGCTTCAACTATATCTTTACCTAAATCATCTTTCATTGTTCTAATGTGCCCTAAAACATGACCTGCTACGATTGGATCACCAATTCTTAGAGTTCCATTTTGAATTAGAAGAGTTGCAGTACAACCTGTTTGTAATTCACAACTTGATTCAACCACTGTCCCAAGAGCATATCTTTGTGGATTAGCTTTTAATTCTAACATTTCTCCAATTACAACTATTGTTTCAAGTAGTTCATCAATTCCTTCGCCAGTATGAGCAGAAATGTTTACAAATGGATAAGTTCCACCCCAACTTTCTGGAGTAATATTTAACTCAGCCATTTCTGTTAATACTTTATCAACATTAATACCAGGTTTATCAATTTTGTTAACTGCAACAATTATTGGCACTTTTGCCGCTAGGGCATGATCAATTGCTTCTTTAGTTTGTGGTTTTACCCCATCATCAGCAGCAACAATTATAATAACTATATCTGTAATACTTGCTCCTCTTGCACGCATTTCTGTAAATGCAGCATGACCTGGAGTATCAATAAATGTTAATTTTTCATCATTATATTCAATTTGATAAGCTCCAATATGTTGAGTAATTCCGCCACTTTCTTTTTCAGTAACATGTGAGTTACGAATATAATCTAAAAGTGAAGTTTTACCATGATCAACATGCCCCATAATTGTAATTACAGGTGCTCTTTTTACTAAATGTTCTTCATCATCAACAACTTCAAATTCTTCAAAATTAGTTATGTCTTGAGTTTCTTCTCTTTTTAATTGTTTATTATAGTAAGCCACTATTATTTCAGCATTATCATAATCTATTGGATGATTTAATGTTAACATCAAACCTAGTTCCATCAATTTTTTAATTATTTCAGCCCCATCAACATTTAATTGACTAGCTAATTCTGAAACTTTCATTCCTTGAGTATATAAAACTATATCACTAGAACTTTCTATATTGCTTATTAATTTTTCTTTATTTTTATACATTTGTTTCTTTTGAGTTTTATACTCTTCTTTTGAACTATTAAAATCAGGTTTTTTCTTAATTTTTTCTTTTCTTACTTCTTCTTCAACATCTAATTTTATATTAGATACTATATCCTCAACCTTTTCTTCTAGTTCTTCTTCTTCATCAAAATCTAATTCATCATCACTACTAATTAAATTTAAAGTATTATCAAGTAAGATAATATCATCATCACTTAACATTGATGTTGCATCAGTAACTTTTAAATCTAATTCCTTACATTTCTTAAGTACTTCTGCTACTGTTAAATCCATTTCATTAGCATATTCTTTGACATTCATCATAAACGAACACCTCTTTCTATTTAATTAGTTTACTTATTAATTCATCATATATTTGATCTATGTTTTTTACTTTAAAAACACTTTCTATCTTTTTAGTCTGTTTAGCCTTATTTATTACATCTATATCTTTTTTTAAATAAAGACCACGACCATTTTGCTTACCAGTCTCATCATATAAAACTTCATTATCTTTAGTAATAATTATTCTAAACATTTCCATTTTAGGTAACATTTCACCAGTAAGAACACATTTTCTTAAAGGGATTTTATTTTTCACTTAAATCACTTTCATTTCCCTCTTCATTAATCTGAGTAAGAGTTTTAACATTAATTTTATATTTAGTTAACCTACTAGCTAAAATAACATTGCTTCCCTTTTTACCAATCGCAAGTGGTAAATTTTCATCATTAACAATCGCTAGAGATTCTTTATCTTCTTCTGAAATAATATTTACCGTAACATTCTTAGCAGGTGCTAGAGCATTAGCAATAAATTTACTAATATCTGGATCATATAAAATTAAATCAATTTTTTCGCCATTTAATTCTTTATTAATACTAGCTATTCGAGATCCTCCCTCACCAATACAAGCACCGATAGGGTCAACTTTCTCATTATTTGAAAAAACTGCTACTTTACTTCTAACTCCTGGTTCACGAGCAACTGAATAAAGTTCAATCGTTCCATCAGCAAATTCTGGTATTTCACTTTCTAATAATCTTCTAATAAATCCATAATGTTTTCTTGAAACTAAGATAACTGGTCCTTTAGGTCCGGCTTCTACTTTAGTAATATAAACCTTAATACTTGAACCCATTTTTACTTCTTCACCAGGAATCATTTCATTTTTTGGTAATATTCCTCTTGTTCTACCTAAATCAACATAATAGTTTCTAGCATCTTCCATTGCTAACATTCCTACCATTAATTCATCTTGTTTATCAGCAAATTCATCAACTACACTTAATTTTTCTGCTTCTCTAATTTTTTGCATTAAAACTTGTTTAGCTGTTCCTGCTGCTACACGGCCAAAATCATGAGGAGTTACTTCTGTTTCAATTACATCTCCAACTTTTGCATTTGGGTGTTCATCTTTAATTTCACTTAATAGTACTTCTGCTCCTAAATCATAATCAACCGGACTAGTACCATCTTCATTTAATACAGAATAATCTTTCACTACGACTAAATATGAAACAACCTTTATCTCACCAGTTTCTCGATCTATTGTTACTTTAACATTTGTTTTTGAATTAAAATTCTTTTTATAAGCCGTTATTAAGGCTTGTTCCATTCCTTCAAATATAACATTTTCACTTATATTTTTTTCTTTTGCAATTGATTTAACACCTGCAATAAATTCTTTATTATTCATTACTACTCTTCCTCTCTTTAGATGAAATATCTAAAATATAATTTTCTTCCTCTATATCATAATTATCCACGATGGGATTAATCTTATGGGTTGCTTCAACTATAGTGTCTAAATCTAGACCACCTATTTTATCTAAAACTATTTTTAAAAATAAATATTTATTTTCTTCTTCCATAACAATTGAATCAACAACTATTTTATCTTTTGCTAATTCTTGTTCAATTAGATTTTTTAATTTTGTAAAATCTTTCATATTTTCTCCTTACTTAATAATAAAAGTGGGTTTTCGTCCCACTTAATACGTCAAATAGAGTATAACAAATCAATCTATACTTGTAAAGGATAACTATTTACTTACACTATTAAAGGTTGAAAAATCAACATCTTTTTCATTAATTTTCCTAATAGTACTTTCTATTTTATCTCTCATTTCATATGTTAAGATGATTATTTCCATTTCTGATTCATTATTTAGAGAGTTATAAATAATCGCTTCAAATCCTTGATCATTTGGTTTATTAATTAAATCAGTCTTTTGCACATTTTTTAAAAAAAGTTCTATAACAGTGGCTAAATCATAACAATCTGCATTTGAATTAACCGCTATACTAACTTCAATTTGATTATGGTTATTTTTAAATATTACATTACCAGATTTTATTTCACTTGCGGGCTTTTCTCTTACCAAAAGATCACATGGCCAATTATAATACACATCTAACACATGTCTAAAATATTTATTGATTAGTTCTATCTTATTATTAATGTAATTAGAAGTTTTTTCATTTTTCTTTGAATGCAAATTTATCACCCCATTTATTTGACTCTAATTTATGTTTTGATACAACACTTTCATCGCCTTAATTAGGGGATATCATAGCACAATACAAGCTAAAGAACAATAAAAAAGACGCTTATTGCGTCTAATATTTATTCATTTAGATTACTTAAAAATTCTTTGTCGCTTTCATCTTCTATATAATCTAGTTCAAAGCCATTGTCCTTTTTTTTAAATACTGAAACAAGAGGTTCATTGTCATTAAAACCATCTACTGTATAAACCATAAGTTCATTCCCGGTATCTGGATTTAAATAAACATCAACTATGTTTATTTCAATTTCTTTGCCATTTAATTGAACAGATATTTTATCTTTCATATTTACACTCTCTTCTCAATTTTAGATGCTGCTTCCTTAGAGAAATCCTTAAACACATCATAACCACTTAACATAACTGGGATTTCGGCACCTGAATTATTAATTAAATTAATAATGCTTTCTTTTCTCATGTTACTGTATCCTTTTAACCCCAACGATTTAGCCATTGTCTTTAATTCAAAAACTTGAAATTCATTTAAATCAGGGCCTGGTTTTGTAGTTGGACCTGGAGCAATTGGCGGTGGAGTTGGAGATGTAGAAGTGTCTAGTCTTGATTCTCTGGTTGATTCTGGTTCAATAGTGCCAGGTCCTTCTGGAACTGGTGGACCGATTGGACTTTCATAATCATCTGGTCTTGGTTCTTCTGGGGTCGGTGGACTAATTGGTCTTTCATGATCACCAGACTCTCTTGTTACTTCCTCAGTTGTTGAAGCAGCTGGTCTTTCACGTCCTTCAATTGTTGGTTCTTCTGGAACTGGTGGGCCGATTGGACTTTCATAATCATCAGACCCTCTTGTCACTTCCTCAGTTGGTGGAGTAATTGCTGTCTCTTCTCTTTCAAGGGTTCTCTCTGGTTCAACTTCAGTTGGACCAGTCAATCTACTTGGTGCTTCTCTTAAAGGTCTTTCAATTACAGGATCTCTCCTATTTGGTTTATTTTTACCAAAGATTCGATCAAGCCTGTTTTGTCTATACAACTTCCTTTGAAGTTTTGCTTCAATTTTTCCTTCTTTTCTACTTAATTTTTCTAATCTTTTAAGTAGTCTTTCTTGTTCATTAGCGGCTGTTCTTAGGGAAAATGGTGTATGTCTATCATTACGGGTCATGCGAACTATTTTATCTCTTAGATTCGCTAGTTGCTGTCTTATCGCTTCTGCTTCTGTACTAACAACATCCCTTTTAGCAGCTATTTTATTTATCGAAATTTGTTGTCTTTCTAAACGGTATCTTTGTCTTTGATACTTAACAATTTCTTTAACAATTTTATCCATAACAACTTGTCTTTGTTTAGCTTCAATTTTACCATGTTTAAAAGAAAGTTTTTTTAACTTTGCATCAACTCTTTTTCGACGATTTTCATAAATTAATTTTGAATATTCATCTTCAAAATCTTTTGCTAATAAAAGTTGCCTTTCTGCTTCCAAAGTAACTATTTTTCTTTGTTTGCTTGCAATTCTTGAATTTCTAAGTTTAAGTAATGCTTTAGGAATATTTCTTTCTAATATATCATCATTACCAAATAATAAATATGCATTAGTATCAGTACTTAATAATTTTTCACATCTTCCTTCAAAAATATTTAATAGTCTTTCAGCTTTTTCAATTTTTATTCTTAATTGTTCTTTTGTTTCCTCACTTAGGTTTGGAAAATTAAGTATAGCTTGATTAGAAGCATGAACTGATTGTAAAATGTTAATCTCACGAGCATATTTTTGATAAATATCTTGGACGACTTTGTTATGGGTATCAATATTAATATCATAAAACTCTATTTCAGCTTGTTTTGCTTTAACAGTTAGAGTTCCATTTGTAATACCATAACGCTCATCATATCTAAAACCATGTGGAAAATAAAGGTCTTTCGGATTCCCTTCGACAATTATTACCTGTTCGCCAGCTATTGTTGAAAGGGTTACTTTCCCTCTATTCAAAAAATTTAATGCATTATATAGTTCTTCAGCATTATTGATATGCATATCATTCACTTTCCTCTTCTGCAAAGTCTAATGTTTGGCTTAATAACAGTTCGTTAACATGATTAAATTCTTCATCATCTTCAATAGTATCTAATGAATAAGTCTCTTCACTCTCGTTTAATATTGAAACAAAGACTTGGTCTTCTTCCATACCATCAATGGTATATACGATATACTCTTTATTATAATCTTCAGATTCAATAATATCGACTACATCGATTAAAACATCCTTATCATTTAATTTTACTGTTAATTTAGTACTAGTTTCTTCCATAAAATATTCCCTTCCTTATCGTTATTATAGCACAAAAACTCTAAATATCATCCATTATTTATATTTTTTATTTTACTGTAAATGTCATGCCAAGAGTAAGCTCGGTAAATATTTCGACCTTCTAGGTGTTGATTATATAAAGCGTTAAAACAAACTACAGGAATTGCTGTACTGATCATTTGAATATTTCTTGGTTTATCTTCGATCACTAAATCAATATTATTACTAATGCAGTATGATAATTTATCTTCCTCTGTAAACATTATTTCATCATAGTAAATTCCATTTTTCTCTAACCAAGATTTAACTAATTCTTGCATTTCTTCTTTAGGTAAAGTGTTTTCTTCAGTTCCACCTCTAGCAGTCATAATGATAATCTCATTACCATCAGCTTTTAGTTTCGAAATTACCTCTTTAGCCCCGAATCTTGCTGGATAATCTACCCCATAATCAAAAATATGATTAATCCAAAAATCATGGTCCTTCGCTTGGTCTACTAAGAAAGCATCACTTATTTCATAACCCTTAGGATCACTTATTCCAATGTTGTATTTTTCCATAAAAAACTTACTACCTTTTTCTAGTTGATAATTACCCATGTCAATTAAAACTCCATCGACATCAATTGCGATTTTCATTTTCTCACCTCATCATATTATTTGTCCATTTAATAAGAGAAATAAGTCTTCTCTTTATTTAATTATATCACTTCTCTAGTAATTCTAAAGGAATAAACAGTAATTTGACACTTATAAAAAAAACTAGTCTAAAACTAGTTTAATTTTCTTGGCACGCCCAGAGGGACTCGAACCCCCAAGCCTTACGGTCCGTAGCCGGACGCTCTATCCAATTGAGCTATGGGCGCGTATAAGTACTGGTAAAGTATACCAAATAATAAAACATAAATCAATTACTTGCAGGAGTTTTTCTAAACTTTAAAAAACAAGGTTGTTTTTAACCTTGTTTTATTTATTTAAAGTCATTTCACCAATATCTAGTAATTGGTTATATGCTCCAGAACTATCAGTTTTTTGGTTTGCAAGAACTGCTTCAACCTTTTGAGCTAATTTTGAAAATTGTTCTAATTCAACTCTAGACATTTTATCTGGTGATGAAGGAACGATTAACAACTCTCCTTTAACTAAATCAGTATTAGGATTTAATGCATTTGCCTCAAGAATTTCATCAGCGGGAATTCCCCATTTAGAAGATAGATTATAAACATTATCTCCTTCATTTATTCTATGCACCGTTGAGAAACCTTCTGGAAACATTTCAGATTGTTCTTTTGGTTTTTCTTCTTCTACACCAATTTCTGAAGCATCAATAACACTTTTTTGTTCTTCAACATTAATTGGTTCTAATTCTTGTTTTTCGATTGCAATAGGTTCTGGTTCAACAGAAACCTCTTCAACTGCTGGGGCTTCTACTTCTTGAGTTTCATTAACAGCTGGCTCTTGATTTGAACTTGGTGCATCAAAAATATTACCTTCTGTAGTTTGATTTTGAGCTGGTTGCTCTACCACTGGCGCACTTGGTGTGCTTGGTGTGCTTGGAGCATCAAAGATGTTTCCTACTGGAGTTTGTTCACTTTCTTTAGCAGTTTCTTGTGGTTGCTCTTGAATTATAGCTTCCGGTTGAACTGTTTCTTGAACAGGTTCTTCAACTACTGGTGTTTCAACTTGTTCTGTTTCTACAACTACTTCTTGTGGTTGCTCTTGAGCAATAACTTCTGGCTCTATTGATTCTTGAACAGGTGTTTCAACTACTGGAGTTTCAACTACTGGAGTTTCAACTTGTTCAGTTGTAACAAATTGTTCTACTTCACCACTATTAACTTCTTTATTTTTAACAACTTCTTCTTGATATTTTTTTGCTAATGTTTCAATGTAATTAGTTGGTGTAGATAATTCTCTAGAATCATTGAAATCTTTAAACATTATTGTCATTTTAATTGCCCCCTACCTCTAAGTATTTAATTTCATCACTTACTTGATTAGTTAATATTTTACGCATTATTAACTTAATCGCACTCCAATCATCATCAGACATAATCTTAGCTAGTCTATAATCTAACCCTTCGACCATCACTTCAGAAATATATAATTTTACATAGCCTTCTTCTACTACTTCATTTTTTGTATAAAATATATATTTTTTTCGATTACTTCTTAACTCAAAAAAACTTACTAAGTCTACCTCAATAGTTTCTCCTGAATCTTTCGTTAATACAATCTTTTCTAGCATTGGAGCATCCCTACCTATTCTATTATTATTTTAGCACAATGAATTTTGTTATTCAACTTTATTTCTCTTTAAAATAAAATGTTTACAACCATAAGCACAATTCTCTTTTATATATTTATCAACATTATTATAATCATTAAATTTATTATATAATTTATTTCCTTTGTTATTAAAGCCTTTAAGCCTTAATTTATCATAAGCCCAATCACCAACAATATAGTCATAACCATCAAAATAATCAGTTAATCTTTCTTCTACTGCTGAAGCATCAAAGCCTTCTTTTTCATTTTTTATTACTTCAAATTTTTGATCTTTTATTGTTACTATCATTTTGTCCTCCTAAAATATACCCCAAGAAAATATTTTATCAAAAAGTATTACTAAACCAAATACCACAACTAATGTAAATAATACTACTAATATTTTAATAATTGTTGAATTAGAATTAATTTCTTTTTTTAAATCTTCAAAATCTTCAAAGTCTGATTCATGCACCTTTAAGTTGCCTGTATAAAAAGAATTTTCTAATCCCTTAGACTTAGCTTGTTTTTTTGTTACATCAAATTCTATCTTTTGTTCTTCAGTTAAAGGCGGAACAACAACCGTATCATCATCCCCCTTTAAATCAGATAATAACTCTAATTCTAAAGAAGTACTTAAACCCTCTAATGTATTTATATCAGTTTCCTTTTCTTTGCTAGTTATTGTTTCAATCATTGTTAGTAGTTCTTTTTCTAGCTCTGTTGGTTCTTCTTCAACTATTTCTTCATGTCTTTCTAAATTTAAATTATTTAAAATATCATACTGAGTATCACGAAGTTTCTTTAATCTTTCTTCAGCATAATCGACTACTTTCTCTTTTTTTGCTTCTTCTAGTATTTTACTTAAATCATAATCTTTAGTTTCAAATTCTGGCTTTAATTCTTCAATATCTTCTTCGATTTCAATTGATTTTCTTTTAATAGGATTTTGATATTTTTGATCTAATAATTCCTTTATTTTTTCGATATCAATTTCATTTCCGGGCACATCTAAAACAGAAACATTAGAATGAATATTATAATCTTCAATTTTACTACGATTAATATTTTTATATAATTCTTCGTTTCTTTGAGTTCTTTTTTCTAAAGTCTTTGGATTGTTGTGATATTTTTCCATCCTACTGCCCATATTGAATCCTCCATTATAGTTGAATTATATCATATGTGTTAAGTATATTAAACATTTATTGCACTCCTTATGTAAAAAAGTTATAATTATATTACAAGGAGGAAAAATGAAAAAAATTGAAGTTAATGCTGCTACATGTATTGCTTGTGGAGCATGTTATCAAATCGCACCTCATGCTTTTCAACCAAATGAATCTGGAATTTCTGTTCCTGTTAAAGAATTAGTTGAAAGTGTTGATGAATTAACAATTGAGGCGATGGAATCCTGTCCCGTCGCTGCAATTACTATTGAAGACGTTGAGGATGCAGAATAAAAGAAGTTTTTTAAGACTTCTTTTTTGTTAGATCTAATATTTCAGCTTCTGTTAATTCTCTATACTCAGCTGATCTTAGTTTCCCTAAAGTTAAATTTCCGTACTCTTCTCTTTTTAATTTTATGACTGGATGATTAACACTAGCAAATATTTTTTTAACTATGTGATTTTGGCCTTCAATTAAAGTAATTTTAACAATACTAGTATCAGTTTTTTTATCATATGATTTTATTTTTACTTGTTTAGGGATTATTTTTATATCTTCAACTAATACTCCTTTTCTTAAACTAAATAAAGTATCCATTGACATTTTTCCTTCAATTTTAGCGGCATATGTTTTTGGTACTTCATTTTTAGGATGCATCATTAGATTTGCAAATTCTCCATCATTAGTTAAAAGTAATAAACCTGTTGTGTCATAATCAAGTCTCCCAATTGGGAATATTCTTCTTTTATCATGAATTAAATCAATAACGGTTTTCCTTCCCTTATCATCACTTACAGAACTAATGTACCCTCTTGGTTTATTTAACATATAATAAACCTTTTTTTCATAAACTATTTTTTTATTATTAACTAAAACTGTATCTTCAAAAGATACCTTCGTTCCAAGTTCAGTAACAACTATTCCATTTACTTTAACTTTGCCAGATGTAATTAATTCTTCTGCTTTTCTTCTTGAACAAATTCCAGATGAAGCAATAAATTTTTGTAATCTTTCCATAAAAATCACCATTAATATTATATCAGTTATCAAGAATTATAGATAGATTTATTACAAATTGTTAGGTATAATCTACTTAGGTGATTGATTATGAAAAGACTATTATCAGGAATTAAACCAACCGGTTATTTAACAATTGGTAATTATATTGGAGCAATAAAACAATTTATTGAAAGACAAGATGAATATGAGAACTTTGTCTTTGTTGCTGATTTACATGCCCTAACTGTTTATAATGATCCAGATGAATTAAGAAAAAAAATAAGAGCAATTGTTGGAGTATATTTAGCTTGTGGATTAGATCCTAAGAAAAACACAATTTTTCTTCAATCAGAAAATCCTTATCATGCCCAGCTTTCTTGGGTTTTAGAATGTAATTCAACAATGGGTGAATTATCAAGAATGACTCAGTATAAAGATAGATTAGGTAAAGGGACAAATGAATCAATCAGTTGTGGGCTATTTACTTACCCAGTCCTAATGGCGACCGACATCTTACTTTATGATGCTGATATTGTTCCTGTTGGACTAGATCAAAAACAACATGTTGAATTAGCAAGAAATATAGCTGAAAGATTTAATTATCGTTATGGAGATTCATTTATAGTTCCAGAACCAGTTATCCCTAAACATGGTGAAAAAATCAAGGATTTACAAGATCCAAGTAAAAAAATGAGTAAAAGCGATGACAATGATAAGGG
>JAAZHN010000117.1 GCA_012510695.1 Mollicutes bacterium | reverse complement strand
CCATATGACCAAGAAAGAATTTTTTCTGGAGATGCAATACCAATTCTTAAGCCTTTAAAATTATTAACTTCTATCATTATTCATCATCCCCCTCTTCTTCAGTAGACTCGCCACCAAGAACCTCTAAGATTTCTTCTTTAGATTCTTCAATATCAGAAAACTCTTCAGTTTCTTCAGTCTTTTCTGGTTCTGGGACTAATTCTTTACGATCTATTTCTTCAATTGAGATTGGACTTTCATCCTTATCTTCTTTTGATTCAATTTCTTTCATTTCAATGAAATTATCATCATTGTCAATCATTTGAATATCTAAACCAATTGCTTGTAATTCTTTTATTAAAACCCTAAAGCTTTCTGGAACTCCAGCTTGGTTAATTATTTTTCCTTTAACTAATGATTCATATACTTTAACACGACCAATGATATCATCTGATTTAATTGTTAATACTTCTTGTAAGACATGAGCAGCACCATAAGCATAAAGTGCCCAAACTTCCATTTCACCAAATCTTTGGCCTCCAAGTTGAGCTTTACCACCAAGTGGTTGTTGTGTAACAAGTGAGTATGGACCAGTTGAACGAGCATGTAATTTATCATCAACCATGTGGTTAAGTTTAATCATGTACATAACTCCAACTGAAACACGATTTTCAAACGGATCTCCCGTCATACCGTCGATTAGTTCGACTTTTCCATCTTCATCCATTCCTGCTTCTTTCATCATTTCATGGATTTCATGAGTTTCAGCACCATCAAATACTGGGGAAGCAACATGAACATCTAATGTTTTTGCTGCCATTCCTAAATGTAGTTCTAAGATTTGTCCAAGGTTCATTCTTGAGGGAACCCCAATTGGGTTAAGTAAAATATCTACTGGAGTACCATCTGGTAAATATGGCATATCTTCTTCAGGTAATACTAAAGAGATAACACCCTTATTACCATGTCTTCCAGCCATTTTATCACCAACTTGAATTTTTCTTTTCTGAGCAATATAAACACATATTACTTTAGAAACACCAGGTGCTAATTCATCACTATTTTCTTTAGTATATATTTTAATATCATGAACAATACCATCAGCTCCATGTGGAACTCTTAAAGAGGTATCTCTTACTTCACGAGTCTTTTCACCAAATATTGCATGTAATAATTTTTCTTCAGGAGTCAGTTCTTGAACACCTTTAGGTGTTACTTTACCAACTAAAATATCATTTTCTTTAACTTCAGTACCAATTTGAATTATTCCATCAGCATCAAGATTTTTTCTTGCTTCTTCACCAACATTTGGAATATCTCTTGTTATTTCTTCTGGACCTAATTTTGTATCACGACATTCAATATCATAATGTTCAATATGAATTGAAGTATAAACATCATCTTTAACTAATCTTTCATTTAAGATGATCGCATCTTCATAGTTATAACCATGATAAGTCATGAAAGCAACAGTCATGTTTTTACCTAAAGCAAGCTCACCCTTATCGGTACTTGGACCATCAGCAATAACCATTCCCGCTGTAACCTTATCACCTTTTTTAACTAAAGGAGTATGGTTAAAACAAGTAGCATTATTGCTTCTTTCAAAATTAGCTAAGTAGTAAACATCTTTACCACCTTTAGTTTTAACAGTAATTGTTTTTGAGTCTGCGTACTCAACTTCCCCATCGGCTTTACAAACAATTGTTGAACCTGAGTCTCTTGCTGCGATATATTCTACGCCTGTTCCTACAATTGGCGCTTCTGTTTTTAATAATGGAATTGCTTGACGTTGCATGTTTGATCCCATTAATGCTCTTGTTGCATCATCATGTTCTAAGAATGGAATACAACTTGTTGTGATTGAAACAATTTGTGATGGAGCTACATCAACAAAATGAATATCTTTACTATTAACAACGATATTATCACCATTATATCTAGCAATAACTTCATCATTTGTAATTTTATTTTTAGCATCTGTTGGAACAGTTGCTTGTGAGATATAATAATCAGTTTCTTCATCAGCAGTTAAATAAACGATCTCATCAGTTAAAGTACCTTCTTTAACACGACGATAAGGCGTCATTAAGAAACCATATTCATTTATTTTGGCATAAGAAGCAATCGAAGTAATTAAACCAATGTTTGGTCCTTCAGGAGATTCAATCGGACAAATTCTTCCATAGTGAGAAATATTAACGTCACGAACATCCATTCCGGCACGATCTCTTGATAAACCACCAGGGCCTAAACTTGATAATCTTCTTTTATCTGTTAACTCAGCAATTGGATTTACTTGATCCATGAATTTTGATAATTGAGAACTACCAAAAAATTCTTTCATCGCTGCTGTAACAGGACGAATATTAATTAATGATTTCGGAGTAACTGTTTCAATTTCTTGAGTAGTCATTCTTTCACGAATAACTCTTTCCATACGAGCCATACCTGTGCGGAATTGATTTTGAATTAATTCACCAACTTGACGAACTCTTCTATTTCCTAAATGGTCAATTTCATCAATATTACCAATACCTGCTAAAAGATTTAAATAATAACTAACCGTTGCATAAACATCCGATATTGCTAATCTTCTAACATCGATACTTTGATCATTACCAATTATTTTATGAGTAATTGTTGGATTAGTAGAGTCATATACTAAAACTTCTTGAATTTTATTATAAGTATCAAGTTCTTCATTAATCATTGCTTCAACAGTTCCATAACCTTTTTCAAATAAAGGACGAATTTCATCAACTAAAGCTTTAGTTAAAACTGTATCTTTAGCAACTACTACCTTTTTACCATCTTTAATATCTTGAGCTATCTTTTGACCAACTAAACGATCTAAGATATTTAATTTTTTATTATATTTATAACGGCCAACTTTAGCTAAATCATATCTAAATTTATCAAAAAATCTTGTAACTAAATGGTTTTTAGCACTATCTAATGTTGCTGGTTCTCCAGGTCTTAATTTTTCATATAATTCTATTAATGCTTCATCAGTATTTCTTGTACTATCTTTTTCTAATGTGTTTCTTAAATATTGATTATCACCAAAAAGATTAATGATATCTTCATCATTAGATAATCCTAAAGCACGAAGTAATGTTGTAACTGTTACTTTACGAGTACGATCTATTCTAACATAAACAACATCTCTTGCATCAAGTTCAAATTCTAGCCACGTTCCTTTATTAGGAATCATTGTTCCTTTGATTACTGGTCTTCCATTTTTATCTATTTCTTTTTCAAAATAAATACTTGGACTACGAACTAATTGAGAAACGATTACACGTTCAGCACCATTAATAATAAATGTTCCTGCAGGAGTCATTAAAGGCATATCACCTAAGAACACTTCTTGTTCTTTAACTTCACCAGTCTCATGAATAAATAATCTAACCTGTACTTTTAAAGGCGCAGCAAAACCAACCTTACGTTCTTTTGCTTCTTTAATCGTATAACGAGGTTCATCAAATGAATAATTTCCAAATTCTAAGGAGATGTTACCAGTAAAACTTTCTACTGGAAATAAATCATCAAAGACTTCTTTTATTCCGCTTTCTAAAAACCATTGATATGATTTTTTTTGTACTTCTAGCAAATCTGTTAATGCTAGAGTGTTTTTTGTTTTAGAGAATGTTCTGCGTTCTCTATGGTCACCAAACTTTTCTACTTTGTACGCCACTCTTTCACCCCTACACTAATATTTGGAAATCCCTTTAAAAGGACATACCACCAATTTCTAATTTTAACAATCTATTAATTAGTTGTCAATCATTTTCGCTGAAAAAATGTAAAATCCTTTACTTTTTTTCACTAAATCTACTTTATATAGCTCACTAATTTGTTTTTCAATACTTTTAGCCCCTTGATCTTTACGAATTACAAACCATAATTCTCCATCTTTTTTTAAATAATCTTTAGCACCCATTAAAAATTCTAATACTATGTTTTTACCCGCTCTAATCGGTGGATTAGTCACGATTAAATCAAATTTATTATTAACTTCATCATAAGCACTACTTATATATACGTCAGCACCAACTTTATTTTCTTTAATATTCTTTTTACATAAATGAATACTTCTTTGATTGATATCAACCATCTCTACCTGAGCATTAAATATTTTGCCCAAGACAATTCCAATGTAACCATAGCCACAACCAAGATCTAAAATGCTTTTATAATTTTTATTATTGTTTATAATTGTTTCAACAAGAACTTTACTACCATAATCAATATGATTTTTAGAAAATACACCTAGGTCACTATTAAACACAAAATCAATATCGTTAATTTGATACTTTATTTTTCTTAGCTCACTAGCTAATTTTTCATTGTTTTCAAAATATTGATTCAACCCGATTTCATCTCCAAAGTAAATATGTTGTTATTATAACACCATAAAACCCTTTAAAGCAAGGGTTTTATGGTTTAAATTACAATTTACTAATTCTAGATTTAATTCTTTCAATACCTAATAGTTTCATAATTTCATAAAGATCTGGTGTCATATGTTGTTTGGTTAAAGAAACTCTTATAACAGTTGCAATATCAGCAACATTACCTTTATAGCTATCTGGATTCTTTTTATAATCTTTCATATTAGCAGCATATCCTAATTCTTCTGCTAATAATTTAACTTTATTAAACCAAGTTTCTTTATCATCATTAATATCATAATATTTATCTAAACAAGTATTTAATATTAATTTTATTTCATCTTGATCATTTATTTTTAGATAATCATATTCTTTTTTATATGTATCAAATAATTCATCATACATATACCAGATT
>JAAZHN010000116.1 GCA_012510695.1 Mollicutes bacterium | reverse complement strand
TATGGTCGAAGAATGGATACTATTTTACAATACTAAAAGATTAAAGTTAAAAAAATAAGAAGTAAATTAAATTACTTCTTTTAAAAATCACTTTTTTATTTTTGTGAACTATTTGGGGTTCACTTCAAAATACAGTTTTTTAATTTCAGTAGTTTAAGTAAATTTAATTAAACCAAATAAAAAAGATAGTATGAAGTTAATATATTCACACTATCTTTTTTTATTCGTTAATTTCCATTATTACAGGCATAATAATCGGTCTTCTACCAGTTAAATCATTAATAAATGGATTTAACTCTAAGATGATTTGATTTTTTAAATCTACTAAGTTATAAGTGTTACTTTGAAAAAATTTAGTAATAGTTGCTTCAATCTTAGTTTCAATTTTTTGGACTAGATCTAAATTTTCATTGACTAGGATAAAACCTCTAGTAGTAACATTTGGTTTAATTAGTAATTTCTTATTTTTAGCATCTAAATTGATAATTGCAATTAAGATTCCATCTTTACTCATTAGCTTACGATCTCTAATAACAACAGAGCCTACATCACCAATTCTTGAACCATCTACATAAACATCTCCAGAAGGAACAGTTTTATTTTTAAATACTTGTTCTTTACCTAAAGATAATACTTCACCATTTCCCATAATGAAAATATTTTCTTTTTTTACCTCGCATTCTATAGCTAGGTCTGCGTGGGCTTTAAGCATTCTATATTCACCATGCATAGGCATAAAATATTCAGGTTTAAATAGTCTTAAAATTAATTTCAATTCTTCAGTCTTACCGTGACCTGAAGTATGAATATCAGATAATTCTTGATTAGTAAATACTTTAACCCCTTTTAAATATAATTTATTAATAATTCGATTAATACTACTAGCATTTCCAGGAATTGGACTTGATGAGAAGATAACTATATCATCGGGTATCAGTTGAATCTGTTTATGAGTTCCATTAGCGATTCTTGATAATGCCGCTAGTGGTTCACCTTGCGAACCAGTACAAAGAATACATATTTCGTTTTTCTTGAAATTTTTTGCTTCATTTGCGTTTATAATTGTTGTTTTATCAGTTAAAAGACCACTTTTAAAGGCAATATCGATAGTCATCTCCATACTACGACCAAAAACTAAAACCTTACGGTTATTCTTTTTACATGTTTCAATAATGTGTTTTACTCTAAAAAGGTTAGAAGCAAAGGTTGCAATAATTATTCTTCCTAAATGTTTTGCAAATATATCAGATAAGGCCTCATCAACAACACTTTCACTCTTAGAATAACCTGAGACAAGGGCATTAGTGCTATCACTAAGTAATAATTTTACACCTTTTTTACCGATTTCAGCCATTTTATGTAAATCCGCCATAGGTCCGATTGGAGTTAAATCAAACTTAAAATCTCCAGTAGTTACAACAACGCCATTTGGAGTATGGAACACTAAACAAAAACTATCAGGAATTGAATGGGTAGTATTAATAAATTCTACTTTAAAATACTTAGTCTCAATAATAGTTTCTTTATCATAGATTTCAATTTTATCGTATTTAATATTACGATCTTCTAATTTATGACGAATTATCGCCGCAGCAATATTTGGTGCATAAATAATTGGAATATCGATTGCTTGTAATAAGAAAGATATTCCACCAATGTGGTCTTCATGTCCATGAGTTATTATTAACCCTTTAATCTTGTCTTTATTTTGAGTTAAATATGTTATATCTTGAATAACATAATCAATTCCTAATAAATCACTTTCTGGAAACATTACTCCAGCATCAATAATAAAAAGTTCAGTATCATGCTCGATAATGTACATATTCTTACCAACTTCGCCTAGACCACCTAAAGCAAAAACGTTGGTCGTTTTTTCATTTTTCATATAATTTCCTTTCAAACAATAAAGTTATTTGACTAAAATGATTATACAACTTTTCTCTTGAAATGTCTAGGTCTAATTGTCAATTAATGATATAATGTTAATGGTGATATAAATGAAAAAGAATGGTTTTACTTTAGTGGAATTAATTGCGGTAATTGTTATTCTGGGACTTATTGTTACTTTAGTCGCGACAAATTTTTTTGGTGGTTCTGATCACTCACGAAAAAAACTTGATGAAATAATGCAAAACCAACTTAAAGATGCAATCAGAGTTTATGCAGTTGATAAAAATTTAAAAGATTGTCATAACTGTACTACTCCGAGGTTAAATACTAATTGTGTTCCTGAAAATGCCGATAAGGAAATTGAAAGGCAAGCTTGTGCAGCTCTTGGTATCGAAGTAACTTTAGGAATGTTAAAAGTTGGTGATTATTTTACTGATACAGCAAATCATTGTCAAAAATTAGATGATTCAAATAAAAAAATTGATGATAACGATGTAGTTTTAAAAATGTATCGTTTTGAAGGTGAAGAATTCATTGATTTAAACGGAGTTTCTTGTAGAAAATAGGTGATGTTATGGGATTGTTTTCAATTTTTAAGAAAAAAATCAAAACAAAAGATGAAAATGATATAAAAAAATATGATGAAGGATTAGAAAAAACAAGAAAAGAATTTGTTTCTAAATTAAATGTCTTAGGAATAAAATATAATAAAGTAAATGAAGAGTACTTTGAAGAATTAGAAAATATTTTAATAATGGCAGATATTGGTGTTAAAACAGTATTTACTTTTATTGAAGCTTTAAGAAAAAGAGTTAAAGAAGAAAATATTACTGATGCCGAATACTTAAATGAAGTAATAGTTGATGAATTACTTTTATTATATGTTGATGGCTCATCATTAAGTGATAAAATAACATTTAATGAAAATGGGCCAACAGTTATTTTATTTGTGGGAGTTAATGGGGTTGGAAAAACAACAACGATTGGAAAAATTGCTCACAAATATCATAATGAAGGTAAGAAGGTTATGCTAATCGCAGGAGATACCTTTAGAGCAGGAGCGGTACCGCAACTTGAAGAGTGGGCTAAAAGAACAAACTCATTATTCTTTGGTCAAGAAAACTCAGATCCAGCTGGTGTGGTTTTTGATGGCCTAGTAAGTGCCAAAGAAGAAAATGTTGACCTAGTTTTAATTGATACTGCAGGAAGACTTCAAAATAAAGCTAATTTAATGGCCGAGTTAGAAAAAATAAATAAAGTAATAAATCGCCATATTGAAGGAGCGCCCCAGGAAACTTTATTAATAATTGATGCTACAACTGGTCAAAATGGTATTATGCAAGCAAAAGGATTTAAAGAAATTACTAATATTACAGGAATAGTTTTAACAAAATTAGATGGTACTGCTAAAGGCGGTATAGTTTTAGCAATTAAAGAAGAAGTGAATATCCCTGTTAAGTTTGTTGGTCTTGGTGAGAAAGAAACAGATTTAAAATCATTTGATATAGAAAACTATATTTATGGTTTGTTTAAGGATTTGATGTAATGGAAGAAATTATCTTACTTAATGAACTTTATGATTATTATGGAGAATTATTAACAGAAAAACAAAGATTTTATTTTGAAAAATATTACTTTGAAAATTTAACTATGCAAGAAATTGCTGAAATAGAGTCAGTTAGTAAAAATGCTGTTTCTAAACAATTAGATACAATAGTTAAAAAATTAAAAGACTATGAAGATAAATTAAAGTTAAAAAATAAAAAAGAAAACATTAGGAAAATAATTAATAAACTTGATCAAGAAGTTCAAGAAGAAATAGAAAAACATCTTTAGGAGGTAACAATGTTTGAATATATGGGTGATCGAATTAATGAAGCGATCAAAAATATTAGAAATATGGGGAGAATTAACGAAAGTAATATTGGAGATGCAATCAGAGAAATTAGGATGGCTCTTTTAGAGGCGGATGTTAATTATGAAGTTGCTAAAGAATTTGTTAATAATATTAAAGAAAAAGCCCTAGGAGAAGAAGTTGAAGGCAAGTTAAAGCCAGAAGAGTTATTTATAAAAATAGTTAAAGATGAATTAATAAGTTTATTAGGATCTGATTATGTTTCATTAGAAGTTACTAAAAAGCCAGCTGTTTTAATGCTTTGTGGTCTACAAGGTGGTGGAAAAACTACTACAGCTGGTAAATTAGCTAATTATTTAAGAAAAAAACATAATCGTAAACCACTTCTTGTTGCTTGTGATATATATCGTCCAGCGGCAATTGATCAATTAAAAGAAGTTGGTAAACAACTAAATGTTCCCGTTTATGAAGAGGGGAAAAATAACCCAGTTGAGATTGCCAAAAATGCCCTTAACTTTGCTAAAGATAATGATTTAGATTATATAATTATCGATACAGCAGGAAGACTACATATTGATGATGAATTAATGGATGAATTAGAAAGTATATCAGAGTTTGTTAATCCTGATGAGACTATTTTAATTGTTGATGCGATGATGGGACAAGATGCGATTAATGTTATAAAAGGATTTAATGATAAATTATCTTTAACTGGTTGTATTTTAACTAAAATGGATGGAGATACTAAAGGTGGAGTAGCTCTTACAGTTAGACACCTAACAAATGTTCCAATAAAATTTGTTGGCGATTCAGAAAAGTTAGATGGGCTTAGTGAGTTTTACCCAGAAAGAATGGCAGAACGTATACTTGATATGGGGGATATATTATCAATTGCTGAGAAAGTTGAAAGTACAATTGATAAAGATTTTGCGGAAAGTGCTGCAAGAAAAATGCGAAAAGGGAAATTTGATTTAGAGGATTTTTTAGGCTCTATTAAGCAAATAAGAAAACTAGGACCACTTGAAAATATCTTGAAAATGCTTCCTCAAGCAAGACAAATGGGACTTAGTAACGTTAATATTGATCCTAAACAAATGGCGCATGTTGAAGCAATTATTTTATCGATGACTAAAGAAGAAAGAAGAAATCCAGATATTTTAAAAGCCCAAAGAAAAATCAGAATAGCCAAGGGTTCTGGAAGAAGTGTTGAAGAGATTAATAGACTTCTAAAGCAGTTTGAACAAATGAAAACGATGATGAAACAAATGAAAAACAGTGGTGGGAAATTACCATTTTAACAACAAAAAAAGAGTTACTTCATTATGAAGCAACTCTTTTTTATTCTAAAATAATACTAGCAAGAACACAGAAGATACAACCAAATATAATTACAACCCAGCCTGGGTGCCACAGATTGAAAATAAATCCTGCAATTAAGAAAATAATAATTGAAGTTAATAATATAATAGAGCAAACCTTATCAATTAATAATTGATTACGGTATCGATCTTTATTTAATAATTTATATTTTTTATATTTGTTTCTTAAAATTAAATGATAAGCATAAGTATATGTTGCAAAGCTTACACAGATTAATAAGTAACCAATTATTAGAAAATTATTTACCTTTAATAACTTTAAAATTAATACAATAATTATTCCTAAAATTAACCAAGCAATTGCTTTTTTCTGAGCAAAGATAAACTTCTCTTGAAACTCATTTTTTTCTGTCTGGGTATAATTGACAGTTTCTATTTCATCTAATTCTTTTTCTTTTAAACCAACAAATAAAATTAATATAATGCCACAGATAAAAGCTATTAATAAAATAGAAGAAGATAT
>JAAZHN010000115.1 GCA_012510695.1 Mollicutes bacterium | reverse complement strand
TTATAGTATTACAAGTATTAAAGAGATAAAGAAAAAAGACTAATTCTAACATTGCAATATTAAAATCAATTTGGTATTCTTAATCAAAGGACAAAGAATATGAAGTTTATAGTCCATTGATGATATAAAAATAAATATAAAAAGTGATTTATTTGGACTGACTTTCAGTTTAATTAATCACTTTTTTTAATAATCTATGCAAGATGAATGTACTACAAAAACTATATGTTAGGAGAAAAAATATAAAATGAAAATTTATGAAAAATGGAGAGAATTTAAAACAAACCCAGAAGACATTAATTTTAAAAGAGTCAAAATATTAAAACAAGTAAGTTTTCCTCATTGTGGTAATGATGTTGTTGAATGTGAGTGTGAAATAGATAATAGTTCTTCGGATAATGTTTTTATTAAAATTGAGAGAAGTTCGCGAGCTGCTTTTGAAATTGAAGCAAAAAATTTAAAAATATTGCAGACAAATAATTATTATTCTAAAATTCCAAAAATTATAGAAGAAGGAAAAGTTAATGGTAATAAATATCTAGTTTTAACATAAATTTTGGGTGAGCGTTTATCAGATATATTTTTGAAAACTAAAGACAAAATAAAAATAGAGTACTTGGTTAAATATGGTCAAGAACTAGCTAAAATACACAACATAGAAGCAAATTTATTTCCAAAGGCCAGACAACGTTCTATTAATGATTATCCAAATGTTTTAAAATACAAGGAATTTGACTCAGCTATTTCACCATATATTACTTAAATATTTAAATTGCATTTAACTATTTAAGTAATAGGCAAGGAATATTTCCTTGCTTTTATTTGCAATAAACTCTATAATTAAATTGTAGGACATTTATTTATTTAAAATATATTTTCTATAATAAATATAAAATTGGAGGGAAAAATAATGACATTTAATGTAATGTCGATTATTGCTCTAGTTTTTGGAATTCTTTTAGGAGTAGGAATTTTATATTTAATTATTAGATTAAATGATAAAAATTCGGAAAATAAAGCAGATAAAATAATAAGTGAAGCAAAAAAAGAAGCAGAGAAAGTAAAAAGAGATGGTATTCTTGAACTTAAAGAAGAATCTTACAAGTTGAAACAAGAAACTGATCGTGAAATTAAAGAAAGAAAACAAGAAGTAAAAGAGAGTGAAGATCGTTTATTACAAAGAGAAGGTTCTTTAGATAAACGTGAAGAATTGTTACAAAAACGTGATAATTCTTTAAATGAAAAAGAAGAATCAATTAATGCTTTACAAAAAGAAATCCAAGAAAAAGATGCAAAAATGGATGAATTATTAAAAGAAGAAATGGTCATTTTAGAAAACATTGCAAAGTTTTCTAAAGACAAGGCTCGTGAATTAATTATGGAAAGAGTCGAAGATGATATGGCCAAAGAAATTGCTTCTTATATTAAAGAAGAAGAAGCAAAAGCAAAATTAGAAGTCGATAGAAAAGCTAAAAATATGCTAGTTGATAGTATGCAAAGATATTCTAATGATGTTACAAGTGAGCAAACTGTTAGTGTAATCACACTACCAAATGATGAAATGAAAGGTCGTTTAATTGGCCGAGAAGGAAGAAATATAAGGACTATTGAAGCTGTTACAGGAGTAGATTTAATAATTGATGATACACCTGAAACAATCGTTATATCTTCATTTGATCCATATAGAAGAGAAATGGCTAAAATTGCGATTGAATCATTAATTAAAGATGGAAGAATCCATCCAGCAAGAATTGAAGAATTATATGACAAAGTCAGTAATGATATGAAAACTAAAGTTATGGAAATTGGTAATAATGCAATTACTGAACTTAATTTAAGTAAGATTGATCCAGAATTAGTTAAATTAATTGGTAAATTAAATTTTAGGTATAGTTATGGTCAAAATGCACTTCATCATTCTAAAGAAGTTGCATATTTATCGGGCCTTATTGCTGGTCAATTAGGCGAGAATGTTTCTTTAGCAAGAAGAGCTGGTTTATTACATGATATTGGTAAATCGATTGATTTTGAAATCGAAGGAAGTCATGTAGAAATTGGTGCAGATATTGCGAAGAAATATCATGAAGATGAAGTGGTTATTGATTCTATTATGTCTCATCACCATGACAATGAAGCAAAATACTTAATTTCAGAAATTGTTGAGATTGCTGATACATTATCAGCAGCTAGACCTGGTGCTAGAAACGACTCAATGGAAAATTATATTAAACGTCTAGAAAAACTAGAAGAAATTGGTAATTCATTTGAGGGCGTTGAAAAAACATTTGCAATGCAAGCAGGTCGTGAGGTCCGTGTTATGGTTAAACCAGAAAGTGTTGATGATGTTACTTCATTTAAAATTGCTCGTGATATGAAAGAGAAAATTGAAAATGAAATGCAGTATCCAGGAACTATAAAAATAACTGTAATTAGAGAAACAAGAGCTCAAGAAGAAGCAAAATAAAACTGTAGAAATGGAGTGAACCCCATTTTGGACATCAAAATAAAAAAGTAGATTTGATAAAATAGTATCAACGAAAGGAGGTACTATTTTATTATGGCAAAAAAAGGACAAAAGTTTGGTAAATACAGTTATGAGT
>JAAZHN010000114.1 GCA_012510695.1 Mollicutes bacterium | reverse complement strand
TTTCAAAGTCATCATTCTTTTGATTTAGAAGTTGATGACTTTAGTAATGTAATTGAAGAAATAAACAGTGTTTCTTTATTTAATGAGATGAAAATAATCATTCTTAAAAATATTACTGGAAAAATTCCAAAGTCAGAAATGGATATAATTGATAATTATTTAACCAATTATTTTAAAAATCCAAATCCTCATGTAACTTTATTAATAATCGCGAATAAAAAGATGGATGAAAGAAGAAAGTTAACTAAAACCTTAAAAAGTAATTTAAAAGTAATAAGTTCAATTGAATACACTGACAGTGATTATTTAAAAAGGATTGGTTCATATTTAAATACTGAAGGTTATGAAATGTCAATGAACTTAATTACACTTTTGTGGGAAAAATGTTTGAAAAATTATGATATTATGCTAAATGAATTAAATAAATTATTAGTAATTGCCGATAAAAATGAACCGATAACTAAAGAATTGATTGATTCATATACTTCAGAATATGAAAGTGATGAAATATTTTTACTTAAAGATGCGATTGTTAAGAAAAACATTAATGAATATTACCCAATCTTAAATCGTTATATTGATCAAGGAAATAGCATTATTCCCTTAATCTCTTTGTTAGCAAATGAATATAGATTGATGTACATAACTAAAAATACTAACCTTACTGATAGTCAAATAGCTAGAAATTTAAAAATGAATAGTGATTATCCAGTTAAATTGGCTAGAGAAAAAGCTCATAACTTTATGAGTGATGATTTATTAGATAATCTTGTTAAATTAGCTGATCTTGATTATCAAATAAAGGTCGGCGAAATAGATGAGTATATTGGCTTTAATATGTTTTTATTAGAAATTTAGGTGATTAAAGATGAAAGAAGAAGTTATATTAGAAATAAGCAAAGCATTAAATTTAAAGAAAGAAAATGTAGTTGCAGTATTAAATTTATTAAGTGAAGGAAATACTATTCCTTTTATTGCAAGGTACCGTAAAGAAGTAACTGGATCATTAGATGAAGAAGTAATTAGAAAAATAAGTACTTATTATGAATATGAAGTTAACTTACTGAAAAGAAAAGAAGATGTTATTAGATTAATTGATGAAAAAGGAATGTTAACTGATGAGTTAAAAACTGAAATAATGGCCGCGAGTAAATTAGTTGAAGTAGAAGACCTTTATCGGCCATTTAAAGAAAAGAAAAAAACAAAAGCTACTGAAGCAATTAAAAATGGTTTAGAACCCCTTAGTAAGTTAATATTAAGTTATAGCCCTAATATATATATTGAAGCTGAAAACTTCATTAATGAGGCTATAAAGACTAGTGAAGAGGCAATTACAGGTGCTAAACATATTATTTCAGAAATAATTAGTGATACTCCTGAATATCGTAAATATTTAAGAAATTATATTTACAAAGAAGGAATAATTAATGCAAAAATCAAAAAGAATGCTCAAGATCCTAAATTGATTTATGAAATATATTATGATTATGCTGAAGCGGTTAAAGAAATTAAACCGCATCGAATTCTTGCAGTAAATAGAGGCGAAAAAGAAGGTGTTTTATCTGTATCAATTAATGTTGAAAAAGAGATGCCAATTACTTATATTCAAAATAGGTTTATTAAAGGTAATAATACTGATTGTATTAAATTAATAGAAGAAGCAATTACTGATGCGTATGACCGTTTAATTTATCCAAGCGTGGAAAGAGAAGTGAGAAGTGAATTAAAAGAATTAGCAGAAGAATCTGCAATTAATAACTTTGCTTTAAACTTAGAAAATTTATTATTAACTCCACCAATTAAAGAAAAAGTTGTTTTAGGTTTTGATCCTGCTTTTAGAACTGGTTGTAAATTAGCAGTTTTAGATAAAACCGGTAAAGTATTACATATCGATGTTATCTATCCTCATGAACCTCAAAATAAGGTTATTGAAAGTGAAGAGATAATTTTAAATTTAATTGATAAATACGATATCGATATAATCGCGATTGGTAATGGAACTGCTTCAAGAGAATCAGAGATGTTTATTGCAAGGACAATTAAAAAAGCAAAGAAAAATGTTGAATACCTAATTGTCAATGAAGCAGGGGCAAGTGTTTATTCAGCAAGTGACGAAGCAATAAAAGAGTTTCCTGACTTAACAGTTGAGAAAAGAAGTGCAATTAGTATTGGCAGAAGATTACAAGATGCTTTATCAGAATTAGTGAAAATAGATCCTAAAAGTATTGGAGTTGGTTTATATCAACATGATGTTTCTGCTAAAAACTTAGATGAGTCTCTAAACTTTGTTGTTACTAAAGTAGTTAACCAAGTGGGTGTAAACATCAACACTGCCTCAAGTTCAATCTTAAAATATATATCTGGTTTAACTAATAAAACAATTAATGAAATCATTAAACTTAGAGAAGAAAAAGGAAAAATAAATAACCGCGAAGAAATAGAAAAAATTAAAAGTATTACTCCAAAAATCTATGAACAAGCAATCGGTTTTTTAAGAATTGATAATGGTGATAACCCATTAGATAAAACTGCTATTCACCCTGAATCATATAATACCGCAAATACTCTTTTGACTCACCTAGGATTTACTAAATCTCAGATTGGTGATGAAAAACTAGTTAATAAATTAAATGAAATTGATATAAATTCTTTGGCTAAAGAAAATAATTTAGAATTAATTACTGTAACAGATATTATTGAAAACTTTAAAAAACCACTTAGAGATCCAAGAGATGAAATGCCTAAACCAATTTTAAAAAGTGATGTCTTAGACATTAAAGATTTAAGCATCGGCATGAAATTAAGTGGAACAGTTCGTAATGTTGTTGATTTTGGTGTATTTATTGATATCGGACTTCATAATGATGGGCTTGCTCATATATCTAAACTAAGTAATAAATTCATTAAACATCCTAGTGAAGTAGTAAGTGTTGGTGATATAGTTGATTGTTATATAATTGATATTCAATTAGAAAAAGAGAAGGTTAGTTTAAGTTTATTAGAAATATAAAAAAAAGTAATGAATTTTATTCTTCATTACTTTTTATTTTCTCGGTATTTTTAAAATTTAATTTAGCAATTAAATTTAATTCATTAAATCCATATTCAGCAACTATTTTCTTTCCAGCTTGATCAACAAGAGGACCAGCACCTTTAGGAATAGTTAGATTATACTTTTCACTTAATTTATCAATATAATTAATAAATGTGTACCTAGCAATAATTGATGCAACCGCAACACTTAAATTTTTATCTTCAGCTTTAGTTAAAAATAATATATTTGTAACTTTTTTAGTTGAATCTTGAATGTGTTCAAAATATTTTTTTGGATAAACAAATTGATCCATAATTATTCTCTCATAAGGATAATTATCTTTTTCAAGAAGCCCTACTAAGACTTTATTATGTAATATAGCTTTCATTTTATTCATATTAAAATCAGGATTTTTATTATATGTTTCATTATCTAAAATATAAGTTACATGCGGAAACTTCTCAATTATTTTAGGAGCAATACTCCTTATCTTCTCATCAGATAACTTCTTAGAGTCTTTAATTCCTAAATCAATTAAATACATGTGATCCTTTTTATCTACAAATGAGGCAGTTACAACAATTGGTCCAAAATAATCTCCTGTTCCCACTTCATCAGAACCAATCGCTGATAAATTATAATAACGATAGTCTTTTTCTTCTTTTTTATCTTTATCTTTTAAATCGATTTCTTTTCTAACATCTCTGTTATTTTTATGCATTTCTAAATCAAACCACATACTTGCATCAATATCAGCACTTAAACCTTGGAAAACAACTTTACCAGAATCATATAAAGTAATGATAGTTCCTGCTTCTTCAGCTTGAAATGTAGCATACTGTGGTGTTTTATCTCTTTTTAAATCTTGATAATACTCGATCATTTCTGATTTAATGTTGTCACTTACTTTATAGGAAATGGTCATATTATTCACCTCGTTATTAATTTTAACATGTTTTCCTTTTTTTTTCACTTGTTTTGTACTATAATGACTATAGGAGGGATAAGATGAATTTTATTGATTTTTTTGTCATAATCGTTTTAATCTTAGGACTATTAATTGGTTTTAAAAGAGGATTTATTAAAAGTGTAGTCATGTTAGTAGGAACTATTCTAGTAGTTATCTTAGCTTTCTATTTAAAAAATCCCCTAGCGACTTTAATGTATGAAAAATTACCATTCTTTGATTTGAAAGGTGCCTTAGCGGGAGTAACAGTAATTAATATATTAATTTATGAGGGTATAGCTTTTATTATTGTCTTATTTGTACTAGCTATCTTATTTAAATTTCTATTATTTATTACTAAAATAGTTGATAAATTATTAAATAGTTTAATTGTACTAACCTTACCATCAAAAATATTAGGAATGATCGTAGGTTTAGTTGAAGCAATTATTATCTTATTTTTATTTTTATTTATCTCAACACAAGTTAACTTCTTTGCAGATGATATTAATAATAGTAAATATGGTCACTTAATTTTAAAAGAAACACCATTCTTATCTGGAAGTGTAGAAAAAGTATATAAATCAGTTGAAGAAATATATTCATTAAAAGATGAATATAAAGATAGTAATGATAAAAAAGAATTTAATAAAAAAGCAATTCATACATTATTAAAGCATGAAGTATTAGATGTTAATTCTGCCGACAAGTTAGTCGAAATGAATAAGTTAAAAATTGATGATGCAAAAGAGATTATCGATTTATATAGATAAAAGGAGAAGAGTATGGCAATTATTAATTATGAATCAGGAAATCTAAAAGAAATGGCAACAACTGGCTATAAAATAGTTGATTTTTATGCAGATTGGTGTGGACCTTGTAAAATGATTAACAGTGTATTTGAAGAATTAAATAAAAAATACCCAGAAGTAGAAATCATCAAGGTTAATGTTGATCAGTATCAAGAATTAGCCGCTGAGTATGGAGTAATGAGTATTCCTACAATATTTATTTATAAAGATAATACTGAAGTTGAAAAATTCATTGGCTTCCGTGATGTAACTGACTTTGAAAACGTAATAAAATCTTAGGATTTCCTAAGATTTTTTTATGACCTCTTTTGCAGTAGTTAAATAAGCCCTTATTAAACCTCCAGCCCCTAACTTAGTCCCGCCAAAGTATCTAACTATTACAATTAAGTGTCTATTTAAATCATTTTCATTTAAGATCTTTAAAATAGGCATCCCAGCTGTTCCGCCTGGTTCACCATCATCAAATTTTTTCTGATTATTATCAAAAATATAACCATAAGTAACATGAGTAGCCTTCTTATGTTCTTTTTTAAAAAAACTAAGAATATTTTCTACTTCATCTAAAGTACTTAGAGAATAATAATAACCAATAAACTTAGATTTTTTAACTATATAAGTATATTCATTTAATAATTTCATTTCATCACTTCTTAATAACTAGTTTAACACATAAAACTATTTATTAATTGTAATATTTTAATAATAATGGTAAATTAATAATAGAGAATAGGTTGATATATATGAAAGAAAAAAATGGTTTTACAATTATCGAACTAATTATAACAATCGCATTAATTTTAATTGTTATTTTAATGTATGTTAATAATATGGAAGGTGTTAAAAGATCTCAAGAAAATGTTGCATATACAAGATTAATCAATAAAATTAATGTTGCTTCATCCTCATATGTCTCATCAAATATCGCTTATAATAATGAATTAAGATATGGTAGAGGATTTGTTAAGTTAAAAATACAAGAACTAATTGAAAATGGTTACTTAGATAAAGATACAATAGATCCAAGAGATGGTAATCCAATTAACCGTAATGAACTAGCACTTCTTACTTTAAATTGTAGTGGAGAATTAGAACATAAGTTTCCTTTAGAAGAAACAGATGATAATATATACTTTGTTGAATCAACACCACTAGTTGTTAATGAAATGCCTGATAATCCTTATATCAATTTAAATACTATAGGTTTAAGAATGCTTTCTGAAAAAGGCAATCAAATAACCTTAAAAACAAACTCTAACCTAGCAACTCCAGGAGACATAGTCGTAGCCAGTAGAACATATAATACGTATGCTCCAGGTGTTTATCAAATAACTTATAACTATATAGATAACAATGGTATTTGTCGTGTCCATCACCGAGAAGTAATCATGTATTAAGGAGTATGTATGAAAGGTAAGAAATTATTTATAAGTATTGTTAGTATATTT
>JAAZHN010000113.1 GCA_012510695.1 Mollicutes bacterium | reverse complement strand
GCATCAATTATTTCACCCAAATTATGAGGTGGTATATTAGTTGCATACCCTGCACTGATTCCTGTTGCCCCATTAACTAAAAGATTAGGAAATTTAGCTGGTAAGACTGTTGGTTCTTCAGTTGTATCATCATAATTAGGCGCGAATATTACTGTATCTTTTTCAATATCTTTTAATAATTCTCCAGCTATTTTTGATAATCTTGCTTCAGTATACCTCATCGCTGCGGCTGGGTCTCCATCGATCGAACCATTGTTACCATCCATTTGAATATATGGATGATTAAGTTTAAAACTTTGACTCATTCTCACCATTGCATCATAAACAGATTGGTCTCCATGTGGGTGGTAATTACCAATTACATTTCCAACAGCTTTAGCTGATTTTTTAAATTGTTTATCATGAGTATTTTTATCTTTATACATTGCATAAAGAATTCTTCTTTGGACCGGTTTTAAACCATCACGAACATCAGGAATTGCTCTATCCTGAATAATATACTTAGAATATCTCCCAAAACGGTCTCCCATTATTTCTTCTAAACTATAATCATGGATTTTTTTAATAACGCTTTCCATCATCCACCTACTTAATATTATCTAACTTAACACTGACTAACTTACTAACGCCACTTTCTTGCATAGTAATTCCATATAGTGAATCAGCATATTCCATTGTTCTTTTTTTGTGAGTAATAATAATAAACTGAGTTTTACCTTGATAACTTTGTAAATATTTGCCAAATGTATCCACATTTGCATCATCAAGATTAGCCTCAACCTCATCTAAAACACAAAATGGAACTGGACGAATATTTAAAACTGAGAATAGTAAAGCAATCGCGGTTAAAGTCATCTCTCCACCAGATAAAAGGGAAATAAGTCTTAAATTTTTACCTGGAGGCTCTGCATGAATTTCCACTCCTGTAGTTAGTATATCATCAGGATCAGTTAAAGATAAAAATCCTTTACCACCTTTAAATAACTCTTTAAATACTTTTGAAAATTCTTCATTTAAAACTTCGAATGTTTGAACAAATCTTTCTTTCATTGTTTCATCTAAAGAAGAAATAATTTCATTTAAGTTATTAATACCCCCGATTAAATCTTCTTTTTGTTTTGTTAAGAAACTATATCTTTTATCAATTCTTTCATATTCAGAAATTGAACCAGTATTAACCTCACCATAAGATTTAAGTTCACTTTTTAGGGAAGATACTTTCACTCTTGCAGTTTTTTCATCTAATTCAAGACGATAATTTTCAAATGCTCTTTCGAATGTTAAACTATATTCTTCATTTAATCTACCAAGTAAACTATCTAATTTAGTCTCACAGCGGCTAACTTCCACTTCTTTTTCATGTAAAGAGTTTTTAGCAGTGTTAAATTCACTACTTGCTACTTTTCTACTATTTTCTAACTCATTTAAATTATTAGTTAAATCATCTTTTTCATTAATTAATTTGTTATAATCTAATTCTAAAACTTCTTTTTTTGAAACTAAAGAACTATATTCTTCTAAAATACTTGATAATTCTTTATCAACTTCATTATTTAAAACAGCTTTAGTACTTTTAAGTTCAAAGATTAATGATTCATGTTTATTTTCTTCTTGTTTTAATTGAATTGTTTTATTATTAACTAATTCTTTATTAACTGCTAAAGAAGAATTAAGATCTTGATATTTATTATTTAGTAAACTTAATTCTTGATCAGTATTTTTTAAATCAGTTTCAGTTTTATTTAAATCATGACTAATATTATTTAGTTCTCTAATGATTCTTTCAAGTTCAAATCTTTCACCAACTAAACCTTTAGAAGATTTAGAACTTCCGCCAGTTACTGATCCACCTGTATGCAGTAATTCTCCATCAAGAGTAATTATCCGGTAACGATAATTTATCTTTTTACCTAAATCATTCATCGCATCAATATTATTCACGATAATTGTATTACCTAGTTGATTTAAGACAACACCTCTATATAAACTATCAAATTTAACTAATTCTGAGGCAATACCTAAATAACCTTGATGAGATTTTAAAATACTTTGTGTTTCTGGATCTATTCCTCTTGGTTTAATAACACTTAGTGGGAAAAATGTCACTCTTCCTAGAGCATTATCCTTTAAATAAGTAATTGCTTTTTTTGCACATTCTTCATTATCAACAACAACGACATTAGCATTAAATCCCAAAGCCGTTTCTATCGCGGTGGCATAAGAACCATCAGTTTCGATTAATTTGCCTAAAACACCGTGTAAACCCTCTAAACGAGGGTTATTAACTACATTTTTAACTGCATAAGGCATTTTTGCATCATTATTGATATTATCTTCTAAAATATCTCTAGTATTTTTTAAAGACATTTGTCTTTTTAACAAAGAATTTAACTCATTATTTAAATTAGATCTACTTAAGGTTAGTTTTCTAATTTCTAAACTTGTTTCTTCTAATTCAGTTTCTTTAGTTTTTAAACTATTTTCTAAATCAGTTAATTCTTCTTTTAATTTAGTTAAATTATTTTTTGTTTCAAGCTCTACTTCTTTAATATTAACTAAATTTTCTTGAAACTTAACATCATCACTTTGATATTTTTGTCTTTCTTTAGTTAATTGCTTTTTCGCATCAACTTCTGAGATTTTTTCAGTAATAGTTAATATCTCTTTATTCAAAGCACTGATATTAGATTCTAATTTTAATATATTTACTTTTATTTTTTCAATTTTAGTTTCAAAATTATTAATTTCTGTTTCTTTATTTAAAGTTGTTTCTGCCAAGATTTTAATTTCTGATTTTAATGAATCATACTCAGTATTAATTTGATTTATATCATGGGCAATCAAAGCTATTTCAATACTTTCAAGTTCACTCTTTGCATCCAAATACTTTTTAGCAACAATACTTTGATTTTTAAGAGGTTCTAGGTTTACTTCAAGTTCATTAATAATTAAATTTATTCTTTCTAAATTATCCGCTGTTTTTTCTAATTTTCTTAATGATTCTTCTTTTCTTTTTTTATACTTTAAAACACCTGCAGCATCTTCAATAATTACTCTTCTTTCATCAGGTTTTTGATTGATGATATCACTTACCTTACCTTGAGAAATAATATTAAATGATTCTTTCCCTGCTCCTGAATCAATAAAAAGATCAGTTATATCTTTAAGTCTAACCTGATTATTATTTAAATAGTATTCATTTTCACCTGTTTGATAACAAATTCTTTTAATTTCTACTTCTGAATACTCAGTACTTAAATAATGATCAGTATTATCAAATGTTAAAGTAACTGAAGCATAGTTATGAGGACTTCTTGATTTACTACCAGAAAATATAACATCAGTCATCCCGCCACTTCCACGAAGAGCTTTAATTGATTGCTCACCTAAAACCCATTTAATGGCATCTACTACATTACTTTTACCAGAACCATTAGGTCCAACAATAATTGTAATTCCTTCTTTTAAATCAAGAGCAGTCTTATCTGCAAAAGATTTAAATCCATACGCTTTAATACTCTTTAAATACATAACTTCACCAATTCTTTGCTCTTTTTTGATAGGCAGAATATGCAGCATTTTGTTCTGCTTCTTTTTTAGTTTTTCCGGTTCCAACTCCATAAACTATATTATCAATCCTAACCTCAACAGTAAATACTCTCTCATGAGGAGGTCCTTCTTCACTAGTTATAACATACTCTAAAGAATCCTTAGTTGTTTGAACCATTTCTTGTAATATTGATTTATAATCATCAAAAAACTTAATGTTTTCTTCGATATAGGGAGTTATTATTACTGAGTAAATAAACGCACTTACACTTTGTAAACCTAATGATAAATAAATAGAACCAATTAAGGCTTCAAATGTATCCGCAATAATTGAATTATTAATATTACTCTTTTGCCCTTCCCCAGACTTAATATATTTAATTAAATCAATATCTTTAGCATAGTTAACTAAAGCGGTTTCACATACATAAGAGGCTCTTAATTTACTCATTTGTCCTTCAGAAAGATTAGTACTTAAATAATAATATTCCGTAACAATTAATTGTAAGACTGCATCACCTAAAAACTCTAACCTTTCATAATCCTCACCACCATGTTCATTCGCATAAGAACTATGAGTTAAAGCCATATTTAATAGATCTTGATCAATCTTAGTCAAATCATACTCTTTTAAAAACTCCATGTTTTTCACCCTTACTACGGTATTCCTAATTAATTATACAAAAAAAAACTCAAACTAGCAATTTATTTGAGTTTTATAACTTTCTAAGGTGTTGGGTTACAATAGATTGTTTATTATATTCAATATATTTTAAATTGCAAGAACATTCCTAATATAGTACAATTAAGTTGGTGATATAATGAAAAAGTTATTTATTTATTTAATTAAGTTATATCAACGTACTCCTTTAAAATCTCATAGTTATTGTCGTCATTTACCTACTTGTTCTAATTATGCAATCGAGGCATTAAATACTCATGGATTATTTAAAGGAAGTTATTTAAGTACAAAAAGGATCTTAAAATGTAACCCTTGGGGTACTAAAGGTTATGATCCAGTTCCAGAAAGGAAATTAAAATGAAAAAATATTTAGTAATTACTTTAATCTTATTATAAATAATGGTAACAGGATGTTTTAAAAGAGATGATCTTGAAGATGTAACTGTTTACACAACTATTTATCCAATTAAATATTTAGGTGAAGAATTATACGGAAATAATTCCACTATTAAAAGTATTTATCCTAAGGGTGTAGATGTTAGTAATTATCCAATCTCTGATAAAAAAATAGCGGATTACGCTAAAGAAAGTGCCTTATTTATTTATAATGGTAATTCTAATGAAAAAGATATAGCGGCTAAATTTTTAAAGAAAAACAAGGGAGTTAGAATTATTGATGTTGCTCAAGGATTAAATGTCGATAATAATAAAGAAGAATTATGGATCTCACCATCTAATTACTTGATGTTAGCTTTAAATATTAAAAATGGTTTAAAAGAATATATTGATAATACCTATATTCATCAAGAAATAGAAAATAACTATACAGATTTAAAAGCAAGAATCTTAGGACTTGAAGCTGAATTTAAAACTGTCGCGGAGAGTTCTAAAGATAAACCCCTAGTGGTAATGAGTGATTCTCTTCTCTTTTTAAAAAAATATGGATTTAATGTTATATCAATTGATAATACTAATCAAGATGTAGAAGAAAGTATAGTTAATGAAGTTAAAAAACTTATTTCTAATAAAACTCTAACTGCAATATTTAAATTAGATAATCAAAATGAATCAGAATTGTTAAGAGATATAATTGTTAATACCAAGGTCAAAGTAATAGATTATGCTGTTTCAATGAATTTAAAAGAAGATGAAGATGATAAAACAATTAATTATTTAACAATAGTCCAAGAAAATATTGAGAAAATTAAAGGTGTGTTATATGAATAAATCTTTATTTAAAAGAAAAGAAAAAACTATCGTTTTTGATGATATTAAAAAGAAAAGAAAAGATAAATTAACTTTAATATTCCTAGCAGTTATTGCAGTTATAGCCCTAGGAGTTGGAATTTATTTTTTGGTTAATTTCTTAAAAAAGCCACCCGCTCCTAGTGATGGGTTTGATGCACATTACATTGATCCTAAATTTGAATTATTAACTTTAAAATCATTAATTGAGTTTGAAAGTCCAACATTTAATTATAATAATTATCGAAGAAATAAAACCTTCTTTGCCTACTTTTATAAATCAGGAAAAATTGAAAGGTCTAGTATGGCTGATACAATAAAAATAGTTACAACTATTAATAGAATGTTTGATTGTGTGAATAAAAGTAATGAAGATGCCTGTGGAATCAAGAAAATTGAAACTGGTTATAAAACATCTAATAAAGAAGTATTAAAATATGCAAAACTTCTTTATGGCCCAAGCGTTACTATAAATCATCAAACAGTTAATATTCCTTATGGTAATGTTACTAATATTAATTACTTAGAAGATAATTATACATTTGAACAAATAAAAGATAATACCTTTAATTCATTATTAAGTTATATTGATCAAGAAGTTAGTTTAAAAGTAGAAAATAATCAAGCAATCTTAATTAAAGCTGTTGGTTATGTTGAAGAAAGAAGAGCTAATTATAAATTATCTGGTTATTCTGTTTATACAAACGATGAAAAAACTAATGAATTATATAAAAAAGATAATCATTATGAAACATCTTTAGATATAGTTAATGAAGTAAGGAAAAACTTAGTAAGTAAAAGTGCTCCAATGTATAAATTAATTTTTGATCGTCAAAGTGATGGAACATATATTTTCAAACAAATTGAAAGTTATGCTAAAGAAAAATAGGTTTGACTTAGCCATCTTATTGTTGTAAAATTCAGTTGGGTGGCATTTCTTGGAGTAGTACTCAAGAGGCTGAAGAGGCGCCCCTGCTAAGGGTGTAGATCGGGTAACCGGTGCGAGAGTTCAAATCTCTCCTACTCCGCCATTTAAATATAAACCTGCAAAAGCAGGTTTTTTCTTGCAATAATAACTAATGTTTGATATATTAACACCCACTTAAGGGGGATAATTATGGAAAATTTAGAAAATAACTTTTTAAGAATAAGTGATAACTTTAGTAAAAATGCTCAAGTGAATACCTTTAAATTAATTAATTGGTTAGAACACTATAAACTATTTTATTTAGGAAAAATAAATAATATAAATAAAGATATTTTAATTGATTATGGAAAAAGTTTATTAAGTGCTGAAATTAATAACTTAAATACACAAGATAAACAAATAATATATGATCAAATAAGAAAAGATATATTTGAATATATTGCAAGTAATACTTTTAAAAAATAAAAACCCACTTAATCGGGTTTTTAATTATTTAATAACTTTACCAGTCAAGAAGTAATAATTACCATCAGCTTGTTTTTTATAAGTATATTTATATTCACTTGTCTTATCCTCTTTGGCAAGTTTTTCAATTACTTC
>JAAZHN010000112.1 GCA_012510695.1 Mollicutes bacterium | reverse complement strand
GCATCTTAGCTGAATGAAAAAGCCACGTTTACCTCCAAGTTAATTAAAGCAAATACTAACGTTGGTTATCCTTTTTAAATTTACAACAAGCGTTTTCATTGAGTGCCCGTCTACTTTGTGAACCAGTTTGCCTTACTATCTTTCCAAACCTTGGCGAATCTTTACACCTACAATGCCTAATCGTAACTTTAACCTTATAATCTTCTCGAAAAGCACCCCCACGATAACGATAGAATACCATTCTAGAATTTGTATCATAAATTATATTCAAGTCGGAAAATCTACATTGTGAACAAAAGAGCATAGGATCGCTTATATCCATAACATATTCACCTCATTTTCCGATTATAATAAATTATAAGCATCAATTGCCAATTCCAAATAATCAAATACGATAACCAATTCTTTTTGATTATAAACTTTAAAAATTGCATTTTCAGGATTAAAGGGATCAATAACCATTCTTACTTCTTTATTAATTCCATTTCCAAAGTGTCCGCAAATTTGATAATTAATGCGATCTTTTCGATAACCATCTTTTAGCTCTTCAACATTAATTTTATTTTTCATTTTACATACTCCTTTAATTTTACATTTATAGTTCTATTATAAACTAAAAGAGGTAAATTGTAAACTAATTTTTATCTTGACATTCACAGCTATATTCAGTCGAATAAGCTTCTCTGCAATTATCATGTATATCATAATCTGCGGCAGGATCTTCAACATCCGCTTTTTGTTCCCATTCCTTTATTCTTTTATCATGCTGAGGCCCTAAATAAAGCTTCCAATATAAAACATTAAATAAATAATGCCAAGGATACACGTTACTTCTTCGTTCATCCACATCGTATGACCCGCACCTTGGGCACCAGATTTCACAATCATCACATTCATAGCCTTTGTATTCTCCTAAACTTGAGCTAGGACCTATCCATCCACATTCGTCACATTTCGTTGGATAATATCTACTGCTCTTATAGCATATTTGCCAAAACATCTTCCTGTTTTTCTTTTTCTTTAACATTTTCGTTTCACACTCCATATCTCCATCTATCATAGATACGATCTACATTAATTTGTAGTCTTTCACCATAAATAGTATGATAAATAAGAATAAAATCAATGTATTCATCTATATAACCTTCGTTTAACAGCACACTTTTTAAATCATCCATTTAGTCCTCCATTAGTACTACTTCCACTTCAGTTACTTTGTCATCGTCTGTGGGCACTGTTGTCCTAACAGATAATTTGCTATTGCCTAATTTACCTTTTAGTTCTAAAAACGTGCGTATCGCTTGATTATCACCTTTTTTAATATTACGCTTTAGCGCTTTATATGCTGTCCGCAGGTCTATGTCGCTATGTTGTTCAACCATAGTATTAACATAATCTACGAATCGTTTATCTCGTACCCATTTATAGAACGTCTTACTAGATATTCCAACTTTTTTGATAATTTCAGTTTTAGTTTTAGTATTATATGGATTTGCTAACATTAGTGCTACACGAGTTTGTTGTGGAGACGGTGCCCACCAGTCATCAATACCAGTGTCATTATTTACTGCGATTTCCTGGCCTTTAGATTCTATATTGTTTTCAGCTAATTCTTTGCTTTTATTCTTTTTCTGATTAGCACTTATTTCTGCCTTAGCTATTGCTTTCCTTTTCTGCTTTTTTACAACTTCATTTTTCATATATTATACACTTCCTCAAGGAAAATTATATATTATCTACCAATCATATCTTTTATACCATTTTCATTTTTAGCTATTATGTCTAAAATGTGCTTTATTAAAGAATCTTCTGCGTTTTTATTTTGAATCACATTTCCTTCGTTTCTTGCAATAGCTGCATTAGCCCACATTAGTGCTTCTTCGAGCTTAGTTAACGCTAACGATTGTTCTCTTGATTTTGGAGTATTTGATTCAATAATATATGCTAATTGTTTAAAATCATTTCTTAAATTAGTATATATTACAATTTGTTCATTACTTGGAGCATGATAGTTAAATCTATTTTCTAAATCTTGATTAATCATTCATTCACCTTCTCTAAATATATGCATATTTCTTTACAAGTATCTTTTTCTTCACATAGACCGCAACAACCAACTTCTTTTTTTAACCTTAGAGCTTTTTTACAATCTGGGCAATATACGGTACCATCTTTATCTGGTTCTTTATTACACACGTATTCTAATTTGCCTTTAATTCCAGTTGCCTCAAATGGTTTATGATCATTAAAACAATGAAAAAATACTTCATCAAAATTTGCAGGATTAAATTCTTGATTACAAATTTCACATTTCATTTTATTTTTCTCCTTTAATATACTTTATCATATTTAGGAAATCCTTTTTCGTTTTTAGCTCCACAATTTATGTTTTTGGTGCATATTTCTGCATAACATATTCCATCTTTTTCAAAAGAACAAACATTTGATTTTAGATAAATTTTTAATTCATCAATTCGCTTTTCTAGGTCTTCTATTTCATTTAGCACTAATCTGTAGTTTGGTGTCTTATTTTGATCATTAGGATGATAATTGTGTGAACCAAACATTTTATATTTGTAGCACGCCTGAATTACGCAGCCACACTCTTTCATTAATTTTGCAAGAGGGTCTCCTATCTTTTCATATAGATGATTAGACATTTTAGCTCCTCCTTAATTCACTTCTTATTTTCATTAAAATTTTACCAAGCTTGTTGTGACCTATTCCTGCACATACTCCCCAATATGTATCTTTCCACCAATTACCTTCAACTAATTCTGCATCACCAGTTGAAAGAAGAACTTCTCTATATTTAGGAATTTGAAATTTTAAACGAACCAAATCCTCCATAATCTTATCTTTAACTTCATTCCAATCTCTTCTAAGCAATACTTTTCTTCCAGCTCTTTTTGCTTGAGGAGCCGTCATTAATGTAAATTCAAATTGAACATTTTTTAATAAAGTTTTTTGAGCTTGAAATGCCGCTTCAACTGTACCATATTTTAAACAATTATAAATAATTGGCCCACCATAAAAATTAGAAAGATATTTCCACTCACCATCAAAAAAATCAATTACTTTTGCGTTTTGCATTGACTTTCTCCTTTTAGTTCCTCTACAATTTTTCTCACTTTTTCTTCTAAATTTTCTTTTTCATATGTAAAATAAATATATGGAGGTTGTATATTTTCTTGTTCAATCCATTCTAGTTGGTCTTGCAGATTGTCAATTATATGTTTTAGATCTTCTTTGTTTTTAAATCTTAAAGCAAAACCAACACTATTAGATACAACCTCCATATTAATCACCTACTATTTAATTATTTTTAAAATTCTTCGACCTCTTACAACAACTTTAGTTGGACGCCCTTCTTGTATTAAAAAATATGTTCTTACGACATCTTTATAATTTGAACAATAATAATAAACTTCATTATTCTGTGAAACAAAATAAAGTTCACTAT
>JAAZHN010000111.1 GCA_012510695.1 Mollicutes bacterium | reverse complement strand
ATAATATAAATATTAAAAAAATTATTAATTAATAGTAATTTATTTAACTTCTTCAATTGGACATATTAATTCTTGTTCTTTGTCTTTATGTTGACAAGTACATTTATCGCCCATCTCACAATTACATTTTATGGCATTTTGACAAGTATTTACTTCTTTATAACAAGTTAATTGTTCAGAATTACCTTTTTTATTTTTATGTTGACACCTACATTTTTCCCCTAAGGAACAATCACATTTATAAGCTTTATTACAAGCTAGAGATCTATATAAATCTTTATCACATTTTAATTTTAAGTTTGGTACCACACTTAAATAGATTGCTATATAACCAACAAGTAATACTATCATTAAAGTTACTTGAACAGCGATAAATTTAAGACTAGAAATATTTTTTTTCATTATTTACACCACATTGGGAATATTAATAATAAGATAACTAATTCTAAAATTAATAGTCCACTACCAATTAGTAAAGCATCTTTAATCGTTAATTCTTTTTTCATTGTAAAATTCCTCTTATCCTTCTAACTCCAGCACTGGAGCTTTCTTCTTTTTGAATTTTGAATACCCCTAGTTCACTTGTGTTTTCTACATGTGGTCCGCCACAGATTTCACAAGATATATTAGGGATTGTATAAACCTTAACATTTTCGCCATAACGGTCTTCAAACACTCCTTCAGCACCTAGCTCTTTTGCTTCTTCAATACTCATTATTTCACACACAACTGGCGTATTAGTTTTAATTTTTTCATTGACCAATCTTTCTAATGTTTCTTTTTCTTCATCAGTCATTTTATGATCTAAATTAAAATCAAATCTTAATCTTTCTGGAGTAATATTACTACCCTTTTGCACAGTAGAGTCACCAAACATTTCTTTTAGGGAAGCAAGGAGAATATGCGCAAGTGTATGATATTTAGTTGTTTCATAACTATCATCTGCAAGGCCACCTTTAAATGCTCCAGCATCTAGGGTTTTTGATTTTTCTTGATGTTCACAAAATGCTTCATGATAACCTTCAACATCAACTTCAATGTTGTTTTCTTTAGCAAGTTCAATTGTCATTTCTAAAGGAAAACCGAAGGTATCAAATAATTTAAAAGCATCACGACCAGATAATTTATTATTATCTAAATTTCTAATTGATTTATAAAATAATCTTTCTCCTGATTTTAAAGTTTTATTAAACTTAGTTTCTTCTTTATCAAGTTCATTTAAAATAAATTCTTTATTTCTTTCTAACTCTTTATAAATATCTTTATAATCATCAATAATAACTGTTGCTAGTTCTGGTAAAACATGTTCTGCAACTTCTAATTTTTTTAAATGTCTAATTGTTCTTCTTATTAATCTTCTTAAAACATAACCTTGACCAATATTGGCTGGAGTTAAACCTAAATCATCACCTAAAATAAATGTCGCGGCTCTTAAATGATCTAAAATAATTCTAAAGCTTTCTAAGTTATCTTCATATTTTTTATTTGAAACACTTTCTAATTTTTCTTTTAAATTAGTAAATAGATCTGTATCATATACTGACTCTAAACCATTTAAAACTTGAACAGTTCTCTCTAAGCCCATTCCTGTATCGACATTTGGTTTTGGAAGTGGTGTATAATTACCCATACCATCTGAATTATATTGCATGAAGACATCATTCCAAATTTCTAAGTATTTACCACATGAACAAGCTGGATTACAATCATCACTACATTTATCTTTACCTGTATCATAAAACATTTCAGTATCTGGTCCACAAGGTCCTACTCCTGAACCTAAAATCCAAAAGTTTTCTTTTTTACCTAAATAAAATAAATGATCAGGACTTACTCCTAAACTTAACCAGATATTATATGACTCTTCATCTTTAGGAATATTATCTTCGCCACCAAATACTGTAAAATATAATTTTTCTTTTGGTATATTTAAATAATCGGGACTAGTTAAAAATTCATAACTCATCTTTATTGCTTCTTCTTTAAAATAATCACCTAAACTCCAATTACCTAACATTTCAAAAAATGTTAAATGAGAAGCATCCCCTACATCATCAATATCACCTGTTCTAATGCATTTTTGAGCATTGACCAACCTTTTACCTTCTGAATGCTCTTCACCTAGTAAATAAGGCACTAAGGGGTGCATACCAGCCATTGTAAAAAGAACAGTTGGATCATTATCAGGAATTAATGAAGCACTAGAAATTAAAGCATGATTATGCTTCTTAAAAAAATCAAAATATAAATTTCTTAATTCCCTACTTGTTAATTTTTTCATTTTTATCAATTCTTTCTATTAATTTAATTGTTTCTTTTTCAAATTCTTCTAATGTTGTATTGATGATTACTTCATCATAATCTCCTTCATCATTTAAAGACATTTCAGTTTCATGGGCTAGTTGTTTTTTATTTAACTCACTTTCAAAATCTGGTCTAATTACTCTAATTGAGTAAACATCATCAAATCTTTCTTTTAAATAATCAATTTCAATTGGAAAACGAACATCGGCAATAATAACCGCTTCAACATAGTTTTCATAAACAAAAATATCTTCAACCATTCTTTTGACAAAGAAATCTGGACGATTCATCTTTTGTCTAATTACTTGAGTACCAAGATCTTGTAAAAAAGAACGATATTCACTTTTAGTTTCTTCAGAACCATCCCAATCAGTTAATTCTGTCGCGAACATTTTAATATATTTAGCATAGCCAGTTTTTACTGTTTTTTTATTATTTTTAGCATAATAATCCACAATAAAATTAGCCATTGTATCTTTACCATTTCTTGCTTTACCACTAATTAAAAATACTTTCATGATAATCACTCATTTCCTCTTAATTATCATACCAAGTTTAAGTTATGGTTGCAATTAGATTTTAAATTTTATATAATTAAACAAACAAGTGTTCGAGGTATGTTATGGAAGGTTTAAAAATTAAAAGAAATATTCTTTGCTTTGATTTAAAAAGTTTTTTTGCTGCTTGTGAATGCTTAGAACGTGGTTTAGATCTTTATAATTGTCCTTTAGTTGTCGCAGATCCAAGACGTGGAGGCGGTGGAATTACCCTCGCTATTACTCCTTATTTAAAAAACTTAGGTGTTAAATCAAGAGGAAGAATCTATGAAATACCTAAAAATATCGATTATATAATTGCTAAACCAAGGATGAATTTATATATAAAGAAAAGTAAAGAAGTAGTTGATGTCTATTTGAATTATGTTAGTTCTGATGATTTACATATATATTCGATTGATGAAGTATTTATTGATGTTACTAATTACTTAAATTTATATAATTTAACAGATTATGAACTTTCCTTAAAAATACTAAAAGATATTAAAGATAAAACTGGTTTAACCGCGACCTGTGGTATTGGTCCCAATATCTTCTTAGCAAAAGTCGCGATGGACATAGAGGCTAAACACAATAAAGATAATATTGCTAAATGGGATTATGAGGATATAGAAACTAAATTATGGACGATTAGTCCATTATCTAAGGTTTGGGGTATAGGAAAACAAACAGAAAAAAAATTAAATCTCTTAGGGATTAAAACTATCGGGGATCTTGCTAATTATAATAAATTTAGTTTAAAGAAAAAGTTTGGGGTTTTAGGAGAAGAATTATGGTACCGGGCTAATGGTATTGATATAACCAAAATAAGTGATTTAAAACTTGATCCTCAAGACAAATCATTTAGTCATTCTCAAGTCTTATTTAAAGATTATTATGAACATAATATCGATTTAATAATCGATGAAATGTGTGATGTAATTGCCTCAAGACTCAGAAAAGAAAAGATGTTAACTTCTCTACTTAGTTTTGGGATTGAATATTCTAAATCTTTAGGAGGAGGTTTTCATCATAGTCAAAAATTAGGACATCCTACTGATAAATCAGCTTATCTAAAAGAAATATGCTCTTTAATGTTTAACAAATATTATAATGGGGATCCGATTAGAAAAGTCTCATTAGGAGTAGGCAGATTATCTGAAAAAGACAGTTATCAATTAAATATCTTTGAAGAAAATTCTGAGTTAGAAAAAATTGAAAGTACTCATCAAGCAGTTGATGAAATAAGAGCTAAATATGGAAAAAATAGTTTAATTAAAGCTTCACACTTACTTGATGACTCGACAATTAAAGAAAGAAATGAAAAAGTTGGTGGCCATAATGCATAAAAGATGGAGACCATTTAATCCATTAACTAATTCTGCTGAGTTTATAGGCGAGCTTAATAAAAAAAGAAACAAATATATAGAACCAATTTTTAGTGAAGAACAAATACTTAAATTAAACAATACTTTAATCTATAGTTATAAAAATAAAATCATAGTTACTATCTATTACTATCATGACGAGGTTAAAACAATTAAGGGGTTAATTAAGAATTTAGATCCCTACCTTGAAATAATAAAAATTGAAGACATAAAAATTCCTTTTAAGAAAATAATTAAGGTTTGCAAAGAAAAAGATTGCTTTTAAATAAGCAATCTTTT
>JAAZHN010000110.1 GCA_012510695.1 Mollicutes bacterium | reverse complement strand
TCCAATTTGGAAGTTTTTTATATTATCTGTTATAGAATTCAACAATCAATGATTCGTTAATTTCTGGATTACATTCGCTTCTTTCAGGTAATCTTACATAAGTACCTTCAAGTTTGTTTTCATCAAATGTAAGATAACTTGGGCGATTTAATGTTGCTTCAACAGCTTCTTTAATCGCTGGATGATTCATTGAGTTTTCTTTAACTTTAATTACATCACCTGGTTTGACTCTGTATGATGGAATATCTACTTTTTTTCCATTAACAGTAATATGACCATGATTAACAACTTGTCTTGCAGCTCTTCTAGTTTTAGCTAGTCCTAAACGATAAACTAAGTTATCTAAACGACTTTCTAATAATTTAAAGAAGTTGTCCCCAGTAATGCCTTTCATTTTAACCGCGTCTTCAAACAAATTACGAAATTGTCTTTCATTAAGACCATATAATAATCTTAATTTTTGTTTTTCATTTAACTGTAAACCATATTCAGTTTTTTTCTTTTGTCTTTTATGACCATGCATTCCAGGAACAAAAGGTTTACGAGCTAATTCTTTACCAGTTTCTAATAATGAGAAACCAACACGACGAGCTTTTTTATAAGCTGGACCAGTATATCTTGCCATCTTATACCTCCTTTTCTAGAACGTAAGAGGTTTGTTAATAACTACTTATAGGGTGTTAATTTTGTGATGTTCACTAAGGGCAGACCTTACTTACTTATCTAACTACTCGTAATTAACACATTATAATTGATTACTTAACTCTGCCTTTTTCATTCGCAATATAAATTATACACTAAAATAGGTATTTGTCAAAGAATACCGATTAATCTTGAAGCAAGATAAGTGTTTTGATAAAATTATAATAGGTGGACATATGAAAAAATTAATTGCCTATACATTAATGATTTCTTTTTTTTGTTATAACTATTGGTATTGGTTTAACATATTCTTATTATGTGCCTAAAATAATTGGTAACCCAACAGAATTAACTACTAAATTATCTAATAAGGGAGTTGAAGTTAATTATGAAAATGGCTCTGAAATAGTAATTAATAATACTCAAACAACGGTGACAAAAAATATAACAATAAAAAATAATACAGCTAATCCAGTAGATTATCTCATTACCTTTGAAGATGTAATTAATAATATAACAGATAGTGAAAAATTTTCTTATTCTTATTCGTGTTCGGGAATTGGCTGCAAAAATAAAAATAATGTTAAAGTACCGAAAATGAGTGAAGTAATATCATATAAAATTGAAATTAGTTCAAATCTTGAACATGCAATTCAAATAAACCTAACATATGATGGGGTCCCGGCCGGGAATTTTTCTGCTAGAGTTAATATTTTACAAACAAACACAATAATTGCTACATCTGAAACTAACAGTAACTATTTTTGGGGCAATAGGGAGAATATTGTCGAAATAACATTCAAAGATGTTATTAATACACCACAAGGAGTCGTTTCATGGGATGTTTCAAATGATCAGGATGAAAGTATAATTGCATACATTGAAGAAATAGATCAAGAACCGGGAACTTACCATTTATACATTCAAAGTAATGGGTTGATAAGTGCAAATGAAAATAGCAGCTATCTATTCTTTAACTTTGAAAAACTCAATAAAATTAATAACATTGATATATTAGATACGAGTAGTGTTACTGATATGTCTAGTATGTTTAGAAGATGCATGTTACTATCAAATATTGATTTTTCTAGATTTGATACTAGCTTAGTAACTAGTACATTTCGTATGTTTGAGGGTTGCTCATCTTTAAGTGTGCTTGATGTAAGCGGTTTTGATATGAGTAGTGTTGTAAATATGCAGTCAATGTTTAATAGTTGCAATAATTTAACTAGCATTAATCTTACAGGCATTAACATAAGTAATGTAACCAATATGTCTTATATATTTTCTGGTTGTCATAGTCTCACCAGCCTAGATTTGACCCATCTTGATACAAGTAATGTTGTTGAAATGGGGGGGATGTTTTA
>JAAZHN010000109.1 GCA_012510695.1 Mollicutes bacterium | reverse complement strand
ATACTATTCTAACACTAATAAGGAGGTGTTATTTTGAAAGATAAAAATTGGTTAAAAGATATTATTCATAAAGTTATTGAAAATGATATTGATATTGTTTTAAAGTTTTTAAATAAAACTAATAAAAAAATTTTTTCTGATAATGATTTAGGGAAAATACTTGATAAATATAATAAGTTTGCTGACTTTAATATTAAAAGAAATTTATTTATAAATATATTATTGGAGTTAGAAATTATTTCTAAAATACCCATTGAATGTCCTAGTAGAAATATAAATAGGTACATGTTTAAAAGTTCAAATATATATGAAAAAGCTTTAAGTCTTAATTCTAATTCATATCTTTCACATTATACTGCAGTCTTTTTACATGACTTGACATTAAATGTTCCTAAAGTTATATACACAAATACAGAACAATATGAAAAACCTAATAAAACTAAAAGAGATGAATTAAGACAGATTAATATTGATAAAGCATTTTCAAGAAAATTTAGAAGGTCTAATAATATTGCATATTTTAAAAAACAACCTAATGATATTAAGGTTGTTATGCTAAACAGTAAATATAAAAAAGATTCTAAACTTATATATTTACCGATTAACGACTCTTTATTAGCTATTACAAGTATAGAAAGAACCCTAATTGACATAGTCGTAAGGCCAGAATATTCTGGTGGAGTTTCGGAAGTTATAAATATTTTTAAAAATTCCAAATCTAAAATCTCAATTAATAAATTAATATCAATACTAAATAATTCAGATTATATTTATCCTTATCATCAATCTGTAGGTTTTTATTTAGAAACTGCAGGATATCCAGAAAACACATTAAAAAAATTTGAAAATTATGACTTTAAATATAATTTTTATCTTGCCTATCAAATGATAGATCCATCATTTTCAAAAAGATGGAAGGTTTATTATCCTAACTATATTAATTATTGACGTTTTCTAAGATAGTTTTTGCTAATCTAACAACGTAATCAAAGTAATAATCATAAGTTTCTATGTTAGTTTGATTTGCGACTGTATCCTTAACATCAGTAAAAGATTCTCGATGAAACTCTCTATCTTTATTGATATTAGCTAAACTATTTATGGATACTTTTTTTTATTTGAACATTTCTTTTATGATTTCTAAGTTATCTTTCTCAGTAACTTTTTCACGTAAATAAGAATCATGATTTTCTTCTAAAATACTATGGATATCGAAAAAATCTCTCGCACGAGGTCTTATACTAACAGCTTCACTTATTTTATATTCTTTATTTTGTTGACAAATAGCTCTTAGTTTTTCATAAACTATCATTAATGGAGAATAGATATATATATTATGTCCATCCAATTCCTTTAATTCCTTATGTTCACAATATTCGTATCTACTTATATCTACTTTAAATGTCTTTTTTTGGCTTGAAGTATCTATAACTTTACTCGATTGTCTCAAGTTATGAATACTTATATCACCTTTTTTAAATAACTCGTAATTTTTAGAATCAATAATCTTAAATTCTAAATCATATCCTCCCCAATATTTCTTTTTCTTAGGAGACATTTTAGTTGGTGATTCTAATAATTTAACATCCATAATATCTAAGCCTTTTTCATTAAATGTACTTTTAAGAGATTTTTCAATAGAATGTTGTAAAGTTTCTAAGTCTTCTTTTTTAAATGAGCCTTCCATCGAAAAATCGATATCCATAGAAGCCCTTTGATTAAAACCTAATATTTCTAACGCTGTACCACCCTTTAATACTAACTGGTCATATAGAAGAACATTTGAAAACAAAGATTTTATAATCATTTTTTTAATTTCTTTTATTTCTAAATAGTGATTCATAGTAACTTCCTCGTTCTTATTATTAAATATTAATTTAGTTTAGAAAACAGATAAATGATTTTCAAATATGATTTAAAAGATTTTTTAATACTTCTATTTTGGTATTGGCTTTATGTACTACTTAAGATAGTGCCTTCCTACGCTACATATTTTGAATAATAATAAAAGTTATTAGTAACTCTATTGTACATCAATCCGTAAAGACTATATCACATTATGAATTATGATATAATATTATTAATTTATAATAAGTGAGGTGGAAAGATGATTGATAGTAAATTTGATTTATCTGATAAAGAGGAACAAATATTAGAGACTATGTGGAAAGAGGAACGACCATTATTAAGATCAGAAATAATAAATTTAACAGAAAATAGAAGATGGAAAAAAAGTTCAATACATGTATTTCTAAATAGATTACTAGAAAAGGGATCTATTAGAGTAGTTGATGTTGTACAGACAGCAACTAATTTTGGAAGGACTTATGAACCAACATTTTCTTCCGAGAAATACGATATTACTCGGCTTAAACAAAATTTTGAAACAATAGACCCAGAACTTTCAGCAATTTCTGAGTTTTTTTCTTTTATAGTCAAATCCAAAAAAATCGATGAGAAAAACATAAAAGATTTAGAAGATATAATAAAAGACTATAAAAAGAAATTATAAATACTTAAGAAGGAGATTCAGGATGCAAGTTACATTTTTTTCTTTCATAATGTCACTGTTGTGGTTTAACTTGTATATTATAATTATAAATATTTTAAGAAAAAACGACAAATTTATAATATCATTCAGT
>JAAZHN010000108.1 GCA_012510695.1 Mollicutes bacterium | reverse complement strand
CTAATGATGTGATATAATTAATTTGTTAAAAATGAGATTGGTTTGAGTTTTTATATTCAAAATAATTGTTTAGTTAAATTGTAATCTCTTTTTAATTTATATCATTTGCATAAAGGAGCAATAATGAAAAACTTAAAGTTTAATAGTGTTATTATTTTATTAATTTCAAGTGTTTTTATGTACATTGTTTTAAAAGATAACTTTGCTAAGTCCATGAAATTGTTATTCGAATCTAACTTATTTTGGATTTTAGCAGCAATTGGATTATTTGTTATTCATGTATTTTTAGAGGCCGTTGCGATGCATTTAATTACAAAACAACACCATAAAAAATATCCTTTTTGGAAAATGTTTCGCTTACAAGGAATGACTAAATTTTTTAATGGTATTACCCCATTCTCTTCTGGTGGTCAACCACTTCAAGTTTATGAATTAACAAAAGGAGGGTTAACCCCTGCTAAAGCTACAAATGTAATCGTAGAATATTTCATTTTATTTCAAATTGCAGTCGTTTCTATGGGAACAATCTCAACTATATTAAATTATATCTTTAATTTTTATAAGTATGTTCCGGCTTTAAGATATTTTTATATGTTTGGTTATATAGTAAACTTTATACTTTTGATTATCGTCTTTATGGCTAGTGTTAATATTGAAAAAAATAAAAGAATGGCTATTTGGATTAATAATGTATTGTATAAAATAAAAATAGTTAAAAATAAAGAAAAAAATCAGAAGAAATTAGATAAGTTCTTTTCAGATTACTTTGCTGGTTTTCAAAAATTAAAAAACAACAAAAAACTTATGTTTAAAGTTGTATTAGTTTTAATTGCTTGTTTAAGCGTGTATTTTTTAATCCCTCAACTTGTATTTAATGCTTTGAACATTCCTCATCAATTAAATATATTTACTTCGATCATTACAGGTGTATATATATTTATAATGAGTAGTTTTGTACCTATACCGGGTGCGGCTGGAGGAGTTGAACTAGGATTTGTTAGTTTTTTCGCTAATTTTGTTCCTAAAAAATTATTACCCCCTGCCCTAATTATTTGGCGATTTATTACATTTTATTTACCAACATTAGTTGGTGGAATCATCTATAATTTCTTTGGTGATAGACATTTATCAAGTAAAAAAACAGTGAAATAGTTATTCACTGTTTTTTTATGACCATATTATATATTCTTCCTGGAACATATATAACTTTAATTATTTCGACATCAACAAGTCTTTTATTTAACTTTTCATCTTGATATACTTTTTCTTTTATTGAAGACTCGTTTTCTTTTTTTGATGCGGATACTGTCCCAATTAATTTTCCGTTTAATTGAATTGGTAAGTTTATAGAGTCTAATTCTAAATATTCTTCATTATAAGTAGGCCAACAATTATTAAATATTGAATTTTCATTTCCCATTTTATCCCATATTTCTTCTGAAAAATGAGGTGCGAATGGCGAGAATATTGTTATAAATCTTGAGAATGATTCTTTTATTAATTTAACATTCTTCTCTTGATTGTTTTGTTCATATTTATATAGTTCATTAATATATTCCATGCACCTAGCTATCGCGGTGTTAAATGAAAATGCTTCTAGATCTTCAGTTACTGCTTTTATAGTCCTATTTTCAACATGAAGTAATGATTTTTCTTCTTCATCTATTGTGTTTTTTTCATTATATTTAGTGTTGTAGATTTTTTCAAAAATTGCATCTATTCTATTAACAAATCTAGATAATGATTTAATTCCTTCATCACTCCAAGGGCCACCCTCTTGGTAAGTAAAACCAAACATTAAATACAACCTAAACACATCAGATCCATACTCATTTAAATAATCATCAGGCAATATTGTGTTACCCCTAGATTTACTCATTTTACTTCCGTCAGCACCTAAAATCATTCCTTGATGAATCATTCTTAAGAAAGGCTCATCAAAGTTTAAGTAGCCTAAATCTCTTAGGGCTTTAGTAATAAATCTTGCATAAATTAAATGCATTGTTGCGTGTTCAGCTCCACCTATATATGTATCGACAGGTAGCAGTTTATTTACTATGTCTTTATCAAATGCTTTTTCTTTGTCTTTGGGGTCAGTGTATCTCAAGTAATACCATGATGAACAAACAAAAGTATCTAGGGTATCTGTTTCTCTTTTAGCTGGTTTATTACATCTTGGACAAGTTGTATTTATAAAGGTTTCACATCTTTTTAATGGTGATTCACCATCTGGTTTAAAATCGATGTGTGTTGGCAATAAAACTGGGAGGTCTTTTTCAGGAACTAATACTTCTCCACAATCATCGCAATAAACAATTGGGATAGGAGCACCCCAATATCTTTGCCTTGAGACTAACCAATCTTTAAGACGGTAATTTTTTGTCTTTTTTCCCATGTTAAGTTTAGTTAACATTTCCACTATTTTCTCTTTAGCAACTTTTGAATCCATGTTGTCAAATTGCATACTGTTTATTAAAATTCCGTCATCACAATAAGGAATATCCCCGCCTTCTATTACCTTTATCATTTCTAAATCATATTTAGAAGCAAATTCAAAATCTCTTTCATCATGAGCAGGAACAGCCATTACACAACCAGTTCCATAAGAATTAATAACATAATCAGAAATCCAAATAGGTATCTTTTTATTGTTAACTGGATTATATGCATAACTTCCAGTAAAAACTCCTGTTTTTTCTCTAATGGTAGACGTTCTTTCAATATCTGTTAATTTTTTTGCTGTATTTTGGTATTCAGTAACAACTTGTTTTTGTTCATCTTTAGTAAAAATTTCTACTAAGTCATTTTCTGGGGCCATTACTAAATATGTAACTCCATATAAAGTATCTGGTCTTGTAGTAAAAACTTTTAAATTAATATTTTCTTCTGTCTTAAATTCGACCTCTGCTCCATAGGATCTACCAATCCAATTTGTTTGAATTTTTTTAGTTTTTTCTGGCCAATCTAAATCGTCTATTTTGTCTAATAATTCATCTGCATAATCAGTTATTTTAAAAAACCATTGATTTAATTTTTTTTGAATTACTTCGCTTTCACATCTTTCACAATGACCATCAACAACTTGTTCATTAGCTAATACTGTTTTACAACTAGTACACCAATTAACGGGAGCATAAGCTCTATAAGCTAATTTATTTTTGTAAAGAATAGAAAATATCCACTGTGTCCATTTATAATATTCGGGGCTGTGAGTTTCTAATGTGTAGTCCCAATCAATCATTAAACCAATTTCTTCTAATTGAGCGCGCATTGTTTTAATATTATCATTGGTTGAAGTGTTTGGATGAATCCCGGATTTTATTGCATAATTTTCTGCGGGCAAACCAAAAGAATCAAAACCCATTGGATGAAACAAATTATATCCTTGTAAATGTTTAAATCTTGCTAAAGTATCTGATGGGCCATAATTGTACCAATGACCAACATGCAAATTAGAACCCGAAGGATATGAAAACATCTCTAAAGAATAATACTTTGGTTTACTACTATTAATATCAAATTTATTAATTTTGTTTTCTTGCCAAAATTTTTGCCATTTTTTATCAATTTCTTTTGAATACATCACTATCACTCCAAATAAACTACTAATAGTATATCAAATTGTGTAAAGTATACCATACAAAAAAATCAAATCTCAAAAATATTGGTATAATTATATAATATAAAATGATATTAGAGGTGCTAGTTGTGTTTGATTTTAACCAAAGAAATATAAACAACTTTGCAAGAAGGAGCGACGAAGAAACTAATAATAGTTATGGAAATGTGTCAGAATCATATGATCATATACAAGAAGGACCAGGTTTCGTTCAAATAGGTGAAAGAAATCCAAGTATAGCCCAAAGTTTAGGTTATAGAAATGTGCCACGCTCATACGATCACACAAAAGAAGGACCAGGCTATGTACAAATTGTTGATAAGAGGCCAAGTTCAGGAAAAATTATAATTGGTGATAAAGAAATAGGAACAAGACAAACAGTTAGAACTCCCCAATCTGCTCCAAGAATAATTTCAAGGCGCTCTACAAAGTTAAACACTGGCTATGGAAATGTACCTCCCTCATATGATCATACACAAGAAGGTCCCGGCTTTGTTGAAATTAAACGTGGCAATTCTAGGAGAAATCTAAATGCTGCATTAAGAGAAGAAGATCTTAGACATGCAATAAATTTTAAAAAAATTGATGACCGGATTTCTATAGGGGTATTATCACCAGAACAAAAATTAGAGCAAGAAAAAATATATAAACGAAGGTTAGAATTCGTCAAAGGTCAATATGAAGCGTATGTTAACCATATATTTTCTCAGATGCCAGAAGGGTTAACAAGTGAGGGAAAATTAGAATGGCTATATTCTTATGTAGTAAATAATTGGCGATATCGGACTGAAGCTCTATCTAATATTTTAGATGATGGAACTGTATCAAATGTTGCAAAGTCAATTCCTGGAACCAGATTAGGAACAGTTATTGATGATAGATTTGAACCTATTTTTCATGGTACGGGAGTATGTGCCCATTTTTCAGCAGCTTTTGCTGATTTAGCAGGCAGATTAGGTTTTCTTTGTGAACCAATAGTCGGGAAAACGATTAGAATAAATCCAACAAATGAACCGCCGGTATATTTAGGACATGGATGGAATATAATTTATATAAACGGTGTGATTAGACATTTAGACCCAACTTTTGAAATAACCAACAATGGCAATCCAGGTAAAAAGCCGTTTAAATTTCATTTATTAACAGATGAAGAATTAACAAGTAGATATATACACCACTCTTTTGAAGAATCTAAAAATAGAGCAGTTGAAAGAATAGTAAATAGAATGCAAGGAGCTCCTGTTGTAATTGATCCTAACGATAGGTATGTAAGAGCATTTTAATCTCTTAATATAAATATAATTGATAATTAACACACTTGGTTTATAAATAATGACTTAAATCTTGTCAAAGCAAATAAACAATGATATAATCCACTTGTGTCTAGGGGTGTAGTTAAATGGCATAATAGGAGTCTCCAAAACTTTTGTTGGGGGTTCGATTCCCTCCACCCCTGCCAATATTTGTAAAATTAATTGATAACTTTTATCAATTTTTTTATGTTATAATTTTAAT
>JAAZHN010000007.1 GCA_012510695.1 Mollicutes bacterium | reverse complement strand
ATGATAAGGTATCAGATCAATATAAAGAAAGATTAATTTATGAATTAGAAATAATTAAAAGAATGGATTTTGTCTCCTATTTTTTAATTGTTTATGATTATGTTTTTTATGCAAAGAAAAATAATATTATAGTTGGTCCTGGCCGGGGAAGTGCTGCTTCAAGTTTGGTTGCTTATTCACTAGGAATAACAAATATTGATCCTCTAAAATATGGTTTGTTATTTGAAAGATTTTTAAATGTTGAAAGAATCTCGATGCCAGATATTGACCTAGATTTTGAAGATCATCGCAGGGATGAAGTAAAATCTTATATTGAAAATAAATATGGTTCTTCAAAATCTGCTTCAATTATTACTTTTAGTACTTTAGGAAGTAAACAAGTTATAAGAGATCTGGGTAAAATATTTATGGTTAGTGATGAGTTAATCAATAAATTATTAAAAGAAATAAATTCTAAATATAATTTAAGATTAAATTATGATAATAATCCTCATATAAAAGATTTAACTACTAGTAATGACAAATTAAAAAGAGTATATGCAGTTGGGATAAAACTAGAAGGTTTAAAGAAACTTATTAGTACACATGCTGCAGGAATGGTAATATCTGCTGATAATTTAAACACTTTAATCCCGATGTATAAAACTCCTGAAACTTACTTAACAGGAGTGACAATGGATTATTTAGAAGATTATGGATTACTTAAAATGGACTTGTTAGCTTTAAATAATTTAACAATAATTGGTAATTGTTTAAAGCTAATTAGTGATTTAGATATTAATAATATTCCCCTTGATGATAAAAAAACATTTGAATTATTTGCTAGTGGTAATACAGCATCTATTTTTCAATTTGAATCCGAGGGTATGAAGAAATTTTTAACAAAATTAAAGCCTAGTTCTTTTAGTGATTTATATGCAGCGGTTGCTTTGTATCGTCCGGGACCAATGGGAAATATTGACACATTTATTGATCGTAAACAAGGTAGGGTAAAAATTGATTATTTACATCCAAATTTAGAAACAATTTTAAAAGAGACTTATGGAATAATTGTTTATCAAGAACAGATTATGAAAATACTAAGTATTTTAGCTGGTTATTCTCTAGCAGAAAGTGACATTGTTAGAAAAGGGGTTAGTAAGAAAAATCTTGAATATTTAGAAAAAGAGAAAAATAGATTTATTTCTGGTTGTTTAAAAAACGGTTATGATTTAAAGTTAGCAGAAAAAGTTTTTGAACTTATTTTAAAATTTGCAGCTTATGGATTTAATAAAGCTCATTCTGTTTCTTATGCACTTATTAGTTATCAATTAGGGTATCTTAAAGCTAATTATCCTAATGAGTTTTATACAACGCTTCTAAACATGAGTTTAGGTAGTATTACTAAGATAAAAGAACTCTTAGATAATTTAAGGGCAGCAAATGTTAAAGTAAAAGATTTTGATTTATTTAAAAGTAAAGATATATTTTATATTGATAATGGTTTTATTTATTTACCATTAACTTTGATAAAAGGCATTGATAAAAATACTTATGAAATAATAATGAAGATCATAAGTAAAGAAAATAATGATATATACATGTTTATGAATAATGCTTATGAAAATAATTTAGGAAAAGATATCATAGTTAATTTAATTAAAATGGGTTTACTTAGCAGTTTTAATCTAAATCGAAACACTTTATTAACTAATCTGGATTCTTTATTAGATTATGCAGAACTTGCTCACAATTTAGATGAATCATTGGTAGAAAAGCCATTAATAGAAGAAGTTCCAGAAATGGAAATTGGTGAACTACTTGCCTCTGAAATAGAATTATGTGGTTTTTACATAAGTGATCATCCAACTAATGAATATTTTAAAAAGGGAAATATGAAGTTAAATGAAAAAGAAAAAAACTTTGATAAGTTTGTTGATGTCGTTGTTATAGTTGAAAAGATTAAAGAGATAAAAACTAAGAAAAATGAAGATATGGCATTTATAACTGCTTCTGATGACACAGGATCAATGGAATTTATTTTATTTCCTAATCGCTTTAATTTACTTAATAGTATCCACTTAAATAGAATGTTAATAATCTCTGGAAAAGTAACAAGAAAAAATGATAAATATGGTATAATAATTAATAGAGTTAAAAATATTGGGGAGATATAATGAAGAAACGCAATCGACCTCTTATCTTGTTTTTAATATTTTTAATAGGTGGTGGAACCTATTATTTTCAAGGTGTAATAAGAAGACATCATTTAGAACAAGCAATAATAATTACCGAAAAAAATAAAGCAGAAGCAAAAAGAAAAGAAGAAGAAGCACGAAAACAAAAGGCATTTAATGAGTGTTTGGCTTCTGAGTTTTCTGAAGAAATGGAAACAGAAGAAATAAACTCTTTAACTGAAAAAATAAGAGTTTATGGTGAAGAACATAACCTTAGTTATCATTATCAAAATTTAAATAATAATTATTTAATTAAATTAAATACTACTAAGAGTTATTATGCTGCTAGTTTATATAAGTTGCTTGATTTAATTTATTTAGTTGAATTATCAAATCAAGGTGAAATTGACTTAAATCATAATCTTATCTATAAGAAAAATCATAAAAAGAATAATTCTTTAGGTATGGAAAAACATCAATTAAATAGTGAAATATCTATTAAGGATTTAATAAGGTATGTTGGAAATTATAGTGATAATACTGCTCATGCAATGCTTGTTGATTATATAAAGTTAACTAATTTAAGAACTTTAGGTAAAGAGATGTCTGCGGTTAATTTGATGGATGATAATGGTTATGGAATTAGTAACATTAAAGAAATAACTAGTTATATGTTAAGAATCAATGAATTAATTAATCTTAATAATGAAAACTCAAATCTATTAAAAGAAGCAATGAATAGTGATTATTATAATGCTTTAAACATTGAAGAAACGAAGTTTTATCATAAATATGGCATGTGGGATGTATATTATCATGATGCTGGTATTTCTATAGGAAATAATCCTTATTTGTTAGTTATTATGTCTCAGTTAAGAAATAAAGATTATGAAAATGTGTTTAGAGAAATGTCACAGAAGATTTATGAATTTAATACTGAGTTAATTAATACTCAGAAGAATTTTTGTCAAGAATTGGTATATGGAGGATGAAGATGGACAATAAGTTAAAAAGATTTTTAGATAAAATTGGTTATGATTATGGAAATGAATTTGATAATGTTTCAATTGAAAAGGTTATTGTCCATAAAAGTAAAAAAGAATGGGATATTATTTTAGATTGTCATAATATTTTGGATTATGAAGTATTTAAAAAATTAATAGAAAAATGTGATGAAGGAATACCAGGGGTTAATAAGATTAATTTATCTTGTTCGGTTAAAAATTTAGATCATAAGAACTTAAAAGAAACAATTGAAAATTATTTTAATCAAGCACTTATTGATACACCTTCTTTAAGGGGATTAACATTAGCAGACTTAAATTTTACTGATAATTTAATCAAAATAGAAGTAACAAATAAAAATGAATACAATACTTTAAATAGATTAAGTAAGAAATGGTTAAAGAAATTAGAGCAATTAGGTGTTGTAGATATATTTATTGATATTGAAATAAATGAAGATAAATCAAGAGCGATAAAAGAATTGTTAAAAGAAGAGAAAAAATCAGCAGTTGTAAAAGCAACCTCAAAAAAAGTAGTTGAAAATGAAGTTATTTTAGGAAGAAAAATTAGAGGTAAAACGATCGATATTAAAAACATAATGGGACCAGAATTTAATGTGGTAGTTGAAGTTTTTATTTTTGGGATTGAATTGATTAATACTAGTAAAGCTAATTTAAAAATTTTCACTTTGAAATTAAGTGATAAAACTGATAGTATTTATGGAAAAATATTTTCAAGAGATGAAGAAGAAATTGCTAATTTAAATAAGAAATTAAAACAAGGTAATTGGTATAAAATAAAAGGTAATATAAAAGATGATTCTTTTTCTAAAGATTTAGTTTTAAATATTGATGATATAGAAACTATTCCTTCAAAGGATATAATTATAACTGATGATCATGAAGAAAAAAGAGTTGAATTACATGCTCATACTTTTATGAGTCAAATGGATGGACTCATTTCACCTACCAGTTTAATTGAAACTGCTAAAAATTATGGCCACAAAGCCATCGCAATTACTGATCATAGTTGTTTGCAAAGTTATCCTGATGCTTTTAAGGCAGCTCATGGGATAAAAGTTATATATGGTGCGGAATTAAATGTTTATGATAATGAAGTTAAGATGGTAGTTAATCCTCAAGACTATAATTTAATGAATGATACATTTGTTGTATTTGATACAGAAACAACTGGTTTTAATGCTGGTGGTGAAGATCAAATAATTGAAATAGGTGCGGTTAAAATTCAAAATGGAGAAATCCTAGAGGCATTTAATGAACTTATTGATCCTAAAAGAAAATTACCTGAAAAAATTACAGAGATTACTGGAATTACTGATGCAATGCTTAAGGGAAAAAGAAGTGAACAAGAAGTAGTTTTAGATTTTATTAATTGGTATGGAGATTTACCATTAATTGCTCATAATGCTTTATTTGATTTATCATTTTTAGAAAGTGCGATAAAGAAGTATTCACTAAAACCTTTTACTAATACACTACTTGATACAATGGAAATGAGTAGACTTATTTCACCTAATGAAGCAAGACATAACTTATCTGCACTTGTTAAAAGATATGAAATTGACTTTGATGAAGATTCACATCACCGTGCTGATTATGATGCAACGGGGACTGCTAAAGTATATTTTAAAATGGCAAAAATATTTGCCAATCAACAAGTTAAAACAATAACAGATTTATTAAATAACTTAGAAAATCATGATACAAGTAAGTTTTCTAGAACATTTCATTTAAATGTTTTAGCTAAAAATGAAGTAGGGTTAAAAAATCTTTACAGAATTATTTCTTTAGCTAATACTAAATATTTGTATAAAGTACCAAGGGTACCAAGAAATGTTTTAGATAAGTATAGAGAAGGATTACTAATTGGTAGTAGTTGTTTTAATGGGGAAGTATTTAATGAAGCAAGAAGAAAAGATGATGAAGAATTATCTAATATTATGTCTTATTATGATTATATTGAAATAATTCCGCCAGCTCAAGGTTCATACTTAATTGATTTAAAAGAATTTGAAAATGAAGCAGAATTAATTAATAATCAAAAGAAAATTATTCGGGTTGCTAAATCATTGAATAAGCCTATATGCGCGACTGGTGATGTTCATCATTTAACAGTTGAAGATAAAATTTATAGAGAAATAATAATTAATCAAAATACCCCTAATGTCGGAAGACATCCATTAAATAGAAGTGAAATTAGAGAAATACCTTCCCAACACTTTAGAACAACAAAAGATATGCTAGAGCAATTTCCATATTTAACTCCTGAAGAAAAATATGAGTATGTAATTAAAAATCCTAATTTAATAGCTGATGAAATTGAAGAATTAGAAATAACTAAAAAGGACCTTTATCCACCAAAGATGGAAAATTCTGATGAAATAACTAAAGAGATGGTATATAAGAAAGCTAAAAATATTTATGGTGAAAAATTACCTAGTATAGTTGAAGAGAGAATTGAAGCAGAACTTAGTGGAATCATTCAAAATGGTTATTCAGTTCTTTACTTAATTGCTGAAAAATTAGTTAGAAAAAGTGAAGATGATGGTTATCTTGTTGGCTCAAGAGGGTCTGTTGGTTCTTCATTTGTTGCAACTATGATGGGAATTACGGAAGTTAATCCTTTGCCACCACATTATTTATGTCCAAAATGCAAGATAAGTATTTTTGAAATAGATGGTAAATCACTTGGTAAAGATTATGAAAGTGGTTATGATTTACCTGATAAAAAATGTAGTTGTGGAGAAATGATGCAAAAAGAAGGGCAAGCAATTCCTTTTGCGACTTTCTTAGGTTTTAAAGCAGAGAAAGTTCCAGATATAGACCTTAATTTCTCTGGAGATAATCAAGCAGATATTCATGATTATACAAAAACATTATTCGGGGAAGATAATGTCTTTAGAGCGGGTACAATTGGTACAGTCGCGGATAAAACTGCATTTGGTTTTGTTAAAGGTTATTTAGAAAATAAAAATATTACTCTAAGAGTTCCAGAAATTGAAAGATTGGCAAATGGTTGTGTAGGAGTAAAAAGAACAACAGGTCAACATCCTGGCGGAATAATTGTTATTCCAAGTTATATGGATATATATGATTTTAGCCCTTATCAGTATCCTGCTGATGATCCAAGTAATACTTGGTATACAACTCATTTTGATTTCCATGCAATTCATGATAATGTTTTAAAATTAGATATATTAGGTCATGTTGATCCGACAATGTTAAAATATTTAGAGGATATATCAGGAGTAAAAATTGAAGATGTTCCATTTGATGATCAAAATGTTATTAACATGTTTAATTCATGTGAAACAATCGGTTTAACTGAAGAACAACTTGGTTATCCAACCGCAACTTTAGGCTTACCAGAGTTTGGTACTAATTTTGCAATTAGGATGCTTGCAGATACTAGGCCAACTACATTTATGGAAATAGTTAAAATTTGTGGGCTTGCTCATGGAACCGATGTTTGGGCGAATAATGTTAGAGATATTATTGTTAATGGAATTGCTACCTTAAAAGAAGCTCATGGTTGTCGTGATGATATTATGAATACTTTAATTAAATATGATTTAGAACCAAGTTATGCCTTTAAAATATCAGAATTTGTTCGTAAAGGTATGGCTTCTAAACGTCCAGAAGACTGGGCAGAGATGAAAAAGAACATGGAAGAAAAAAATGTCCCTGCTTGGTTTATAGAATCTTGTGGAAAAATCAAGTATCTATTTCCTAAAGCTCACGCGACTGCTTATGTCATGATGTCATATCGTGTTGCTTGGTTTAAGTATCATTATCCAATTGAATATTATTCTGCTTACTTTAGTGTTCGTACTTCAGATTTTGATGTTGAAGCGATGATTGGTGGACAAGAAGCAATTAGAAGAAAAATTGAAGAAATTAAAAGTAAAAGATTTGAAGCCTCAAAAAAAGAAATAGATGTTTTAGCAACTTTAGAAATAGCCTATGAGATGCACTTAAGAGGATTTAATTTTAAAAATATTAATCTTAAAGAGTCTGATTCAAAAAACTTTTTAATTTCTGAAGATAAAAAAAGTTTACTAATTCCTTTTAAAGCCCTTGATGGAATGGGGGAAATGGTCTTAAAAAAGATCATTGAAGAAAGAGATAAAAGTGAATTTATAAGTATTGAAGACTTACAAGGAAGAGGTAAGGTTAATTCAACAACTATTGAACGATTAAGAAGTTTAAATGTTTTAGATGACCTTCCTGAAAGTAGCCAGTTAAGTTTATTTTAAAAGGATGTGTAAAAATGAAAAATGTAATTTTAATCGATGGAAATAATTTAATGTTTAGAAGTTATTATGCAACTTCATATTCAGGAATTATTATGAAAAACCAAAGTGGATTTCCAACTAATGCCTTATACGGTTTTGTTTCAATGTTAAATAAAATAATCGAAGAAGAAAATCCTAGTTATATGGCAGTGGCATTTGATATTGGAAAAACATTTCGTCATGATAAATATGAAGACTATAAAGCTGGAAGAAGTGAAACTCCTGAAGAATTAAAATTACAAATGCCTGTTGCAAGAGAACTTCTTAATGCAATGGGAATTAAATATTATGAAATAGATAACTATGAGGCAGATGATATAATCGGAGCACTTGCTAAAGAAACAATTAAAGATCCTAATTTTGTGGGAACAATCATTTCTTCAGATAAAGACTTATTACAATTAATCTCTCCTCAAATTGAGATGAAACTACTTAAACAAAAAGGTAATATCCGTTATGATGTTGAATCTTTTACTAAAGATTTTGGCTTTCCACCGATTAATATGATCGATTTTAAAGCCCTAGCGGGTGATCCATCGGATAATATTCCTGGAGTAAAAGGAATAGGTGAAAAAACAGCGACTAAGTTGATTAGTGAATATACAACAATTGAGAATATATATGATAATATTGATAAAATTACAGGAAGTGTTAAAGATAAGTTACTAAAAGATAAAGATAATGCGTTTTTATCAAAAGAAATCGCGACAATATTTCAAGATATACCTTATGAATTTAATCTTGAAGAAACAAAGTTCACTAATGAGTATTCCCATGAGTTAAAAGAAATGTATGAAAGATTAGAATTTAAATCATTCTTAAAAAATTTAGAGAAAAACAAACCCCAAGAATTAATGAGGGTTAATATTATAAGTGATTTGAGTAGTATTAATTTAACCAAACCTTTTGCCTACTATATTGAAGCAGATCAAATTAATTATCATTATGCAAATATTTTAGGAATGGGAATTTATGATGGTGAAAATAGTTATTTTATTGACAAAAGTATAGTTAAAGACTTACTTAATAAATATCAAGATTCAGAAAAATATACATTTGATTTAAAGAAAAACATTTGCTTACTAAAAATGGATATTGAAAATAATTATTATGATTTGATGATTGGTAATTATTTACTTGGGATTACTAAAGATGATTTAGGACAAATTATGAATGAAGAAATGGTTATTTCTTATGATCAATTTAAGAAAAATAATTTTCAAAATTTAGAAACAATCGTAGCTTATAAAGCTAAGTATATTTATGAGCAAAAAGAAGTAGTAATAAATAAAATAAACAGTTTAAATATGAGTGATTTATTTAATAATATTGAAATGCCTTTAATTAATGTTTTAGCAAAAATGGAAATTCAAGGTGTTAAAGTAAATAAAAACAAACTTGAAGATATGCGTTTATCTATGCAAGCTAAATTAGATATTTTAGAAAATAAAATTTATGATGAAGCTAGAGAAATATTTAATATTTCAAGTCCCAAACAACTAGGAGAAATATTATTTGATAAACTAAAATTACCATTTGGTAAAAAAGGGAAGACTGGTTATAGTACTGATGCTTCTGTTTTAAATAAATTAAAAGATTCACATCCAATAATTCCATTAATTTTAGATTACCGTAATTATAAAAAAATTCAATCTACATATTTAGAAGGTTTAAGTAATTATATTGATGAAAATGATAAAATTCATACAATCTTTAAACAAGGTTTAACAAGAACAGGAAGACTTTCATCAACTGAGCCAAATTTACAAAACATTCCCATTCGTGATGAAGAGGGAAGAAAAATAAGAATGGCATTTATTCCAGAATATGATTTAATTTTAAGTGCGGACTATTCACAAATTGAATTAAGACTTCTAGCTCACTTAGCTGAATCTAAAGAATTAATCGAAGCATTTAAAAATGATCAAGATATTCATATTGAGGTTGCTTCTAAATTATATAATGTGAGTGAAGAAGCAGTTACTAAAGAAATGAGAAGTAATGCAAAAGCAGTTGTTTTTGGCATAGTTTATGGAATAAGTGATTATGGACTTAGTGAAGGAACAAACCTTTCGCCAAAAGAAGCTAAAAGATTTATTGAAAGATATTTTGAAGTTTATCCAAGTGTTAAAAAATACATGGATGAAATAGTAGAGTTTGCTAATGATTTTGGTTATGTAACTACAATGATGAACCGAAGAAGAGTAATTGATGAATTAAAGAGTTCTTCTTATATGGTTAGACAAAGCGGTAATAGAATAGCCCTTAATACCCCAATCCAAGGATCAAGCGCGGATATAATTAAAAAAGCAATGGTGGAAATTGATCAAGAATTAAGAGTTAAAAATTTCCAAAGTAAAATGATTTTAACTGTGCATGATGAATTGATATTTGATGTAATAGAAAGTGAAAAAGAAGAATTAGAAAAACTTGTTACTGAAATAATGGATAATACTGTCAAACTAAGCGTACCATTAAAGGTTGGAATAAATTATGGATCAAATTGGTACGAAGCATAAACTATTATTTATTAACGGAAGTAGATTAATCATTATTACTTGGATTATTTATGCTACCATTACATCTTTAATCATTAATAAAGGCTTAAATGTTGAACATTTAATTAATTCTTACTTGTTTTATGCTATATTCTTTTTACCATTATATTTCTTATTAATAAACATTATTATAAAAAGAGATTATATAAAAAGAATGCTTATATCTTTATTGGCATTAATCCCGGTAATAATT
>JAAZHN010000107.1 GCA_012510695.1 Mollicutes bacterium | reverse complement strand
TATTATATTATGTTACCCGCGATTAATTTAAAAAACCCAGAATTTTATGGATATTTATTCTCGGTTGGTTTTTTTAGTTTTATTATTAATCTTAGTTTTAGTTTAGATCTAAAAAAAGCAAACTTTGATTTTAAACCAAAAACAAAAGTATTAAAATATTTATCGATATTTGGTTTATTATTTATTGGCTCAATTTTAGTAATTAATTTAATCAATACACCAATATTCAACTCAAAAGCCTACGCTAGAAGAATTGAAGTAAAAAAAGATAAGACATTTACTGAAGATGTTAAACAAGTTAATTTTAAAGCCCTGCCATTATTAGATAAAGATTCTAGTCAAAAACTAGGTGATAGAGTAATGGGTCAATTACCAGAGTTAGTAAGTCAATTTACTGTCTCAAATCTTTATACTCAAATTAATTATAATGATGAAATATTAAGAGTTACACCTTTAGAGTATGCAAGTTGGATTAAATATTTCACTAATAATAAAGAAGGGGTAAAGGGTTATATTACTGTTAATTCAGTCAGTGGCGAAGCCAATCTTACTAAGTTAGATAAAGGAATGAAAATCATGCCTTCAGCTCTATTTGGTAATGATTTAAAAAGATATGTTAGATTTAAATATCCAACTTTAATATTTGGTGATTTCTCATTTGAAATTGATAACTCAGGTAAACCATATTGGATTATTCCAATTGTCGATTATGTTGGAGTTGGTTTAAGAAAAAATATTGTTGGAATAATTGAAGTTGATCCAGTTAATGGAGAAACTAAAAAATATGAGACAAAAGATGTCCCAGCTTGGATAGATCATGTTTATTCTGCTGACCTTATTATTGATCAATTTGATGATTACGGAAGATACCAAAATGGTTGGTGGAATTCCTTATTTGGTCAAAAAGGTGTGGTTCAAACAACTGACGGCTATAATTATACGGTAATGAATGATGATGTTTACTTATATACAGGCGTTACATCAATTTCATCTGATGAAGCTAATCTTGGGTTTATTTTAACTAATTTAAGAACAAAAGAAACTAACTTTTATCCAGTACCAGGTGCTGAAGAATATTCAGCGATGGCTTCTGCTGAAGGTCAAGTTCAACAAATGAAATATACTTCATCATTTCCATTGTTAATAAATTTAAATAATCGACCAACCTACTTAATTAGTTTAAAAGATAATGCTGGTTTAGTTAAAATGTATGCATTCGTCGATGTCGTCGATTATCAAAAAGTTGTTGTTTCAGATGCTTCATTAGGAATAGAAAAATCTGCAGATAGATTTTTAAATAGTTTTATTCCAAGTGAAGATAAGACAGAAAAAAACACCTTAACTATTACAATCTCAAATATTAAAACAGGGGTGGTTGAAGGTAATACTTATTATTATTTATTAGATAAAAACAATAAAAAATATCGTGCTTCTTTAAAATTAGGTGAAGGTATTTTACCATTCTTAAAAGCTGATGATAAACTACAAATAGTAATTAGAAGTCAATCTGATTTAACTGAAATCGTTGAGATCATCCATGAAAAATAAAAAGTTAGATATTATTTATGAAGATAATGAAATCCTTGTAGTTAATAAGCCAAGCGGTCTTTTAACAGTTTCTACTCCTAAAGAAAAAGAAAAAACATTATTTAATCAAGTATTTACATATATAAAAAAGAAACATAAAGCTAATAAAATCTTCATTGTCCATAGGTTAGATAAAGATACATCAGGAATTGTCCTATTTGCTAAAAAAGAAAGCATTAAAGAATCTTTACAAAATAATTGGAATGAAGATAATATTCAAAGAGAATATATCGCGGTTGTTGAAGGAAAGATGAGTGATGATGAAGGTATTATTAAGTCTTATCTAAAAGAAAATAAAACCTTAAGGGTCTTTTCAACAAAAGATAAAACTGGTAAACTATCTATAACAGAATACAAAGTTCTAAAAAGAAGTAAAGGTTATTCATTAGTCTTAGTTAATTTAAAAACAGGAAGAAAAAATCAAATAAGAGTTCATTTTAGTGATCTTGGTCATCCAGTTATGGGAGATAAGAAATATGGTGCGAAGACTAATCCTTTAAGAGTTTTAGGACTTCATGCTAGTAAATTAGTTATTACTCATCCAGTAACTAAAGAAAAATTAATCTTAGAGTCAAATATTCCTGATAGTTTAAATAAAATGTTTAAAGGAGAAAAAATATGAAAAAAGATAAAAAAAATCAAATTAATTACCGAGCAATTGCCTTAATTGTTACTATT
>JAAZHN010000106.1 GCA_012510695.1 Mollicutes bacterium | reverse complement strand
TAAGTATAATAAACCGATTTTTTATTCTTATCTTGGTTGTCTGTAAACTTATCTTTAATCAAAAACATAATGTCAGAAATAAGTTGTTGTTCCTCTTTATTTAAATCTTTTAAAGCAACAGCATAATGAACTGTATTCGTTTCTTTAATTGATTGATTTAATTTCTGTTCAACGCTCATTAAATATTCTGTATTAACTTTAATTTTATTTAATGTGGCTTCATCACCATTTTCAATATCCAATAATTTAAATAATAATATTTTCTTTTCTTTTGGCCACTTATTTAAGTTTTTCATATCTAAATAGTTATAAACCATTTGTCTTGACACCCCTAAATATTTGGCTAATCTAACCTTTGAAATACCTAATTCTTGTAATAATTCATTTAATCGATTCATCGACTAAATCCCTCCTCTACTATCTATTTCAATCTTATCAATGTATCAAGTAATTGTCAACTGTAAATAAAGAGTAAATTAATTATTTTTTAGGATAAGATTTTTGTAAACATAATTTATTAATTTTATTAATATGGTTAATAATAAATTCTTTTTTCTCTGGAACTATTTCTACACTATTATTTTCAATCACATCTTTTATTTCACCAGTTAATAAACTTAATTTACTTATAAGATCAGTGATTGTCTCTTTGTGATGTTTAAGTAGGTAGTTTAATATATCTTCTGATTGAAAATAATCATTACCAATATAATTGACTGGATTATTTTGATCAACAGAAAAAGCATGAAATGCTAGCCCATGATCATAAGCAGGCGCTAGTGAGTAATTTTTAGTAGTTTCATCATATATAATAGAAATATTTTTTAACATTCTTTCTTCATTATTGATAACTATATCACCAAACAACATTCTTAAATATTCTTTTTCTAACGTCCTTTTATTTTCTTCTGTTATACCACTTAATGAAAATAATATGGTTTTCATTTTAAATAAGGCTGTGGAAATTTCTTTTTCACAGTTATCCGATTCACAACCATGTACCCACTTCTTTTCCGTTTGTACTTCTATTAATCTTGGTTCTAAATATGACTCAACCATACAAGAACAACGATTATCAACACTTGATAAAAGCACATTAACAACTGGAATCCCCATTCTTTTAAAAATGATTGAGGATAAATACTCCATATAATCTTGATCATTATATAATTCACAGTTAATTTTGACTAAATATTGTCTTTTTAAGTATTCAATCCAATACTTTTCTGTAAAGCCTTTAGCGACTGTTCCAATTTGCTCTATTAAACTAATATTAATTCTTTTCATGTTAATCTAAATACCAAAGTTTTTGGTTATCCTTTCTTACTTCTTTTATAATACCACTACCTAAACATTCTTCGCCAAAATATAATACACAAGCTTGACCAGGAGTTACTGACTTAGCTAGTCCAGAATACTTAATTAAGGCCTCATTATTTTCTAAATATTCAATTTCTACAGGATGATCTTGTCCACGATAACGAAATTTTGCTGTACAAAATGTTGGTTTTGTTTCACTAATAAAATTTAAATCTTCAATTATACAAGAATCTGAAAATAAATATTCATTATCATCACCAAAGGCAACATATAAAATGTTGTCTTTAACATTTTTACCAACAACATAACGTCTTTCTTGATGACCACTTAAACCGACATTTCTTCTTTGACCAATTGTATAATTCATTAATCCTTCATGAGTCCCTATTTGTTCTTTAGTTTTTACATCAATAATTGGTCCTTCATTTTTTTGTAAATAATTATGAATAAATTTTTGATAATTACGTTCACCAATAAAACAAATTCCTGTTGAATCTTTCTTATCAGCAGTATCAAGGCCTTGTTCTTCTGCTATTTTTCTTACCTCTTCTTTAGTTAAATGGCCAATTGGAAATAAGACGTTTTTAAGCTGATTAGGAGATAATGCTGCTAAAAAGTATGATTGATCCTTATTTTGATCAACTCCTCTTAAAAGCCTACATTTCTCTACTCTAACATAATGACCAGTTGCAATGTAATCTGCTCCCAACTTTTTAGCTTCTTTTGTAAACAAATCAAATTTAATAAATTTATTACACATTAAATCCGGATTAGGAGTTCTGCCTTTTTTTAGTTCATCTAAAAAATAAGTAAATACATAATCCCAATATTCTTTTATAAAATCAACACGATGTAGGGGAATATCCAACTTTTCACAAACCACCCTAGCATCTTCATAATCTTCTTCTTGAGGGCAGATAACATTATCGATTGTTGGATTACCACTTATATCATTGTTTCTTGCGCTATCCCAATTACGCATAAAAAGGCCGATTACATTGTAACCTTCCTTTTTTAATAAATATGCCGCGACTGAAGAATCTACTCCCCCACTCATTCCTACAACTACACTACCCATAAATTACCTCTCAGTGTTAGTATACCATGGAAATTTATATCATTAAATAGTTTTAATTTTTAATGACTATTTATTTTAAATTTGATATAATTGGTTATGATGAGGTGAACATATAAATGAAGAATAAAAAAGTTAAGAAAAAGAAGAAAAATTTATTTCCAATAATTATGGCTTGGTTTATGTTACTAGTCATGGTTGGTGGAATTGTCGCTAGTATCTTAATGTATTTTGTCAACTAAAAACTTCAATTGCTTGAGTAACACTCAAAATTGAAGTTTTTTATTTGCTTATTAATTATCTTTGATAGTCTTTCTTAGTTAAACGATAATCTTTACTATCATTAACTATACCAACACATTTAAATCCCAATTTTTCAAAAAGAGCATGTGAATTATTACTATCAATATAAACTAGATCTCTTAGTTCATCATAACCATTATCAAACGCTTCTTTAATTAAGGCTGAAAGCCCAGAATATCCATAACCTTTGCCTCTTTGTGATGCTTCAACAATAATATTTAATATTACGGAGTTTGTTTCTTCATCAAATCTATATCCTACTTCGCCAACTGGTTTATTATCTTCTTTATCATAAATGTATGCATAAAAATATTTTTCATCTTTATTACCTATCCATTTATTAAACCAAGATTCCCATTTCTCTTTCTCAAAATTTATTGTCCCGCCAAATTTATTGTTATAAGCCATAGTTTCTTTATCTGCTAATAAATTTTTTCGATACTACAGTTCACTTAGTTCGGGTGTTTTCAAATATATTTCTCTCATAATAAATTATTCCTCAACAACAAAATCTTCTAAAGTACCATTTTCTGCCAAAATTTTATTAACTCTTTCTGTAGCATCATTTAGTTGATCACCACATTGTTTAGCTAATTTCATTGCTTCTGTGTATTTATCAATTGCCACATCTAAATCAACATTTCCATTTTCTAATTCTTTTACTATTGCTTCTAATTCTGTGATCATTTCTTCAAATTTTCTTTCTTTTTTTTCTTTCATTCTTTCACCTCTTTTACAACACTTATTATTGACCCTTCATAAACTTTAATATTTAATTCATCATTCTTTTTAACTGATTTTATACTTTTAATAATTTCATCATCTTTTTTTACCATTGCATAACCTTTATTTAAAATATTTAAGGGATTAAGTAAAGTTATTTTTTCTAATAACTTCTCATATTCATTTTGTTTATCTTGAATAATTAACTTTGGATTGGTTAATACTTGTTTGGAAATTAAATTGTTATATTTTAATTCTAAATTATTTAATTTATTATGCATAAAATTTTGAATTTTATCGATTATTAATGATAATTTTTGTTCTTTAGCTTCATAAATATTTAAGGGATTAGATAAAGCATAAGATCTTTTTAAGACTGCTAATTTATGTTCTGATAATTTAATTTTATTATCGATAAATTTATTACTTCTAATCATTAAGTTATTTAAATGATTATTAACATCAATTATATTAGGAACTGCCATTTCAGCAGCGCCTGTTGGAGTTGGGGCTCTTAAGTCTGCGACAAAATCACTAATTGTAAAATCGATCTCATGCCCTACTGCACTGATGATTGGTGTTTGCATCTTGTAAATTGCTCTTGCAACTATCTCTTCGTTAAATGACCACAAGTCTTCAATAGAGCCACCACCACGACCAAAAATTATTACATCTAAATTATAAGTATCAGCTATCTCTAGTTGTTTAACAAGATCTGGAGCTGCCCCACTGCCCTGTACTAAAGATGGGAATATAATTATTTCAGCAATTGGATATCTTCTTTTAACTGTACTGATTATATCTTTAACTGCTGCCCCAGTTGGTGCGGTAATTACACCTATTCTATTTGGATATTTAGGAATTGATATTTTATGATCATCTTTAAATAGACCTTCAGCAGCTAATTTTTTCTTTAATTCTTCAAACTGTTGAAATAAGTCGCCTAAACCTTCATTTTCCATTTTATCAACATATACTTGATAATTACCTGACGCTTCGTAAACGCTTATTTTACCTTCAATTAATACTTTCATTCCATCTTCTGGAACAAATTTTAAATTTGCTGCTTGGTAAGAAAACATTACTGCATTTAAACGACTTGTTTCATCTTTTAAAGTAAAATATAAATGACCTCTAGTATGTCCTTTAAAATTTGATATTTCTCCTTTTAAATAAATTTTTTGCAAGTTTGTATCAGTATCAAACTTATTTTTTAAATATCTATTTAATTCACTAATTGTTACATATCTTTTTTCTTTCATTCGTTTATCATCCTGTCTAAAACAGCATTTATCATTTTTCTAACCCTATCATCTGAGTATTTTTTAGCAAGTTCAACCGCTTCATTAATCACGACTACTTCTGGGGTTTCTGTATAGGTAAGCTCATAAATAGCAATTTTTAAAATAGCTTGTCCTGTTTTATCTAAGCGATCGATTGAGCATGCTTTTAAATTTTCATTGGCTTTTTCAATTATTTCATTTTCATGAGTTATAACACCATATACGACTTCTTTTATAAATTCATTTTCGATTTCCATATTTTCTTTTATAACATCTTCAATTTCATATGTTGTTTTTTGGGCATCATAAACAGAAATTTGGTATAAAATAGTCATAATCTTTTCTCTTAATTGACTTCTAGTTAATTGCATATTTCACCTACTTATTCTTTTCTTTTAATTCATATAATATATTTAAAGCTTCAATTGGGGTTATTTCTAAGGGGTTTATTTCATCAAGTTTTTCTTTTACTGGATCTTTTTTCTTTTCATCAAAAACAAATAACATTTGTTCATTAATTGGTTTATGTTCTTTAGTACCATTTTTTTCATAATGACTTAATATTTCTGAAGCCCTTTCGATTATTTCTTTAGGCATACCAGCTAAGGAAGCAACGTGGATACCATAACTTTTATCAACAGGTCCGTCTTCAATTTTATGAAGAAATGTTATATTTCCATTTTCCTCATGAGCTTTAACATGAATATTTTTAATTGTTTTATATCTTTTACTAAGATCAGTTAATTCATGATAATGAGTTGAGAATAATACTTTACATTTAGTATTTAAATTAACATACTCTAAGATCGCTTCAGCGATACTCATTCCATCATATGTCGCTGTTCCTCTACCAAGTTCATCAAATAAAATTAAGCTATTCTCAGTTGCATTAATAATTGCATTTTTGGCCTCTAACATTTCTACCATGAATGTAGATTCGCCACCGACAAGGTCATCTGAAGCTCCAATTCTTGTAAATATTTTATCAAATATCGGCATTTTAGCTTCAGTAGCAGGAATGAAACTACCCATTTGTGCTAAAATAACACTGATAACGACTTGTCTCATATAAGTACTTTTACCAGACATATTTGGTCCAGTTATTAGAAGTGTTGTCGTATCCTTATCCATTATAACATCATTTGCGACATATTGATTAGCAATTACTTTTTCAACCACTGGATGACGATTATCTTTTATATATAATTCTTTATCTTCACTTAATATTGGTCTAATAAAACCATTTTCTTCAGAAACAACTGATAATGAAACTAAAGCATCAATTTTAGCAATTTCCCTACTTACATTTTTCAAATCATGAATATACTCTTTAATAATGTTTTTAATTTCTGTAAATAATTCATACTCTAATTCGATTATTTTTTCTTCAGCATTTAAAACTAAGGCTTCTTTTTCTTTTAGTAAGGGAGTAATAAATCTTTCTGCATTAGCCAGAGTCTGTCTTCTTTCAAAGCCCCACTCTTCTTTAATATCTTTAGCTTGACCTTTACTAATTTCAATATAATAACCAAAGATTTTATTAAAACCAACCTTTAGAGTTTTAATACCAGTTCTTTCTCTTTCACTATTTTCTAAAGAAGCAATAAATTCTTTACCACCACTTCTAATACTTACTAATTCATCTAATTCAGAGTTATAGCCCCTTTTAATTAAGTGTCCTTCTCTAATGGTTATTGGAGCATCTTCATTAATTGAACTTTCTAATAAATCAACCAGTTTGGGAAATGTTTTAATATTAAATGTTAGTTTCATTTCTTTAAGCAAACTATCAATAGTTGGTAAAATAATCAAAGATTTTTTAATTTGGAGTAAATCTCTGGCATTTAATGAACCATTAGTTAGTTTTCCACATAATCTTTCAATATCATATATTTGATATAAAGCATTTCTTAGATTTTCTTTATGAATAAACTCAGTATTAAAGGTTTCAATGATATCATATCTACTTTCAATTTCTTTTTTATCCTTTAATGGTCTTAATAAATAATCCTTAAGCATTCTACTACCCATTGCAGTTTTAGTTTTATCTAATAACCATATTAAAGAATGAACTCTTTCTTTATTACGGATAGTTTCTACTAATTCTAAATTTCTAATCGTATGAGAGTCTAACTCTAAATAATGATACGGATTGATTACTTCAATATCATTTATATTACTTAAATCTTTTAATTGAGTTTTAACTAAATAATAAAATAAATGTTTAACACCTTCTATTTGTTTTGGATCAGTTAAATTTTCTATTATACTTTCTTCAACCTCACCTAAATATTCATTCGATATAGATATTTCTATTTGATAATTATTTTTTAAAATATTAGTAATTTTTAAATCAAAGTCTTGGGATATTACAACTTCTTTAATATTTAAATTGATTATTTGATCGATTAATTTTTCTGCATCATGATTAATTAATAATGACATTAATTTACCAGCAGATATATCTGCATATGTAATTAAATATGAGTGTTTATAATCAATTATACTGCCAATGTAGTTATAATCTTTAGAATTTAATGATTCAAGGTCCGCGATAGTGCCTTTACTAATCACTTGGACTACTTCTCTTTTAACTACCCCTTTAGCAGTTTTAGGATCTTCTACTTGTTCACATATCGCGACTTTATATCCTTTATCGATTATTTTTTCTAAATAACCCTTTACTGAATGATGTGGAACACCACACATTGGAATTCTTTCTTCTAAACCAGCACTTTTACCAGTTAGAGTTAATTCTAATTCTCTTGAAGCTATTTCACCATCTTCGAAGAAAAGTTCATAAAAATCTCCTAAACGAAAAAACAACAAAACATCTGGATATTGATCTTTAATATCCATATATTGTTTCATCATTGGACTTAATTTTTCTCTGTCTACTTCGCTTCTTTTCATTTAAATCACACTAATAGTATATCAAAAAAACTAAAATATAGATATCTATTTTATTCTATAGATTTAAGTAAACAAAACGACAAACAATTTTTTAAGAAAACAAAATATTGTTTATTTATAGTATAATTGATAATAGAAAATGAGAATAAAAATGGAAGAAAATTTAGAAAGAAATGTGGAAAAAGATAAAAAGAAGATAGATTAAAACTTTATATCTTTTTATTGAAATGAATGATTAACTGTTACTGGTCCACCGACAATGCCAAATACTCCACCAAATGAAGTAATAGTATTAGCGGGCATTGATGATGAAATTGTAAATGTTACTGTGTATTCTTGTGTATCACCTGATGGGATAGTTGCTTCACTGATAATCCCAACATCAGTTGTTGAACTTGCTGGACTATAAGCAGTATTTAATCCAGGACAAGTAGTAGATGAAACCGTTTTGTCCTCATAATCACTATAGCCTATACAACTTATATTATAGGTTAAATCATTAAGGTTATTAAAGCCATTACTAATACTCTTCCAAACTACTGAATATTTATATTCCGAATTATTATTATTTTCTACTCTAAATGTTTTTGTAACTGTAGACCCTGGTGCTAGATCATTTAAATTAACTGCTGGACCATCAATAAACATAAGTTCAACATCTGCTGTTTTTAAATCAATATTAGAAGCCCCTTCATTACCTAATGTTTTAGTTGAAAAATAGGCATAAGAAATACCTAAACCAATTGCTAAAACAGAAAATAATGAAATTAAACTAATTGTTATTCTTTTATTTGAAACCATTGTCTCACCCTTACATAAATAGTATATCAACTAACATTTAATAATTCAACTGCTTCTTTAAAAGTATTTACACCGATTATTTCAATTTTATAATTATACTTTTTCTTATATTCTAAAGCTTCTTTTAAGTTGTTTTTAGGAACAATAAAAAGGTCTGCATTATTTTTTACTGCCCCAATTAATTTATATTTAACTCCGCCTATTAAACCAACATTACCAGCAGCATCAATTGTACCTGTTCCAACAATTTTTCTGCCGTTTGTTAAATCTTTTTGAGTTAAATTATTATATACTGCTAGAGCGGTCATTAAACCACCAGAGCCACCGCTTTCTCTATTCTCAGTTTTTAGTTCTAATTTAAAATCTAATTTTAAATCAAATAATGTCGATAACATTACTCCAATCATTTTTCTTTCCTTAAACAAATATACTTCAGCAGTTAAGTTTTTTTCTTGATCATTTCTTTTAACAAGAATATTAACCTTGTCTCCTACTTCTAAGGTATTAATGTGCTCGATTAATGAACTTAAATTATCTATTTTTTGATTATCAACTAAAATTATCTGATCACCAACTTGTAAATTAGTTTTACTCTCATTAGTTAAATAAGTTATTTCATGAACTATATTTGTTTTTTCATAAGATATTTTTGCTTCATCAAGTGCGACAGTAAGAGCATTATTGTTTCCTTCAATTAGCATTAAACGATCGCGATTATTCATTTGGTTGATAGTTTCATTTTCTAACTTTACTCTATCGGCCTTTACTGCGTCCCATGAGGGAATAATATTAGCCAAGCCAATAAAGAAAATATTAGATTTTAAGCCCTTAACTGAAGCCATATTAAAACTACCCTTAAACTCTTTTTTAAAGTCATATACTATTCTATTATTAACATCACTTATATCACCTGGAGTGTATACCAAATATGGAAGTTCCACATAAAAAATTATTAGTACAAAAAGCAAACTAATAATAAACCAAAGGTTTTCTTTAATGTCTTTAATTATTTTTTGTTTCATTTACACCTCATGGGTTAGGACAAGTTGTTCTAACAATTTCTCCATCTGGGAAATATAAAGAAGAAATAGCCGCGACACTGTAGGTATCACGTACTTCTATTTTCGCAGTTTGAGCACTTAAACGATATATTGGCAAAGTAATAGTCAATAATGAATCAACAATATAACCAGTTTCTGGTGGTGCGCTTAAAAATTCTCCATCGCCTATTGTTTCAATATTGAATTTATCCGAGGTAACCATATTATATGTATTATAATCTAAAAATGAATGGTTTTTAGGTAATACTCTTTTTAAATCACCATATTTAATTGAATCATCAAATGAATTTGATTGGAAGATTGAAAGTTCTTTTACTTCACCGGTTTTAAAATAAAATAAGATACAATCAAAACTTCCCCTTGAACAACAACAATTTTGACGATTAGGACCTGTACTGATACATTTTGGTTTATAAATATAACTTAATCCTTTGGAATTAAAATCATCATGGATATCACTTATTGCTAAAGAAGCTATTGTATTAACATTTAATTTATAAACATTTAAATTATCTTCATTCCTAACGATTACTAATAATCTAAATAAAAATATCATAACTAAAGATAGTAAAGATATACTAATTATAATTTCAATCATTGTTACACCACGATTATTTTTCATAATTATCACCCCTCATACCTTAATGAAGCATATGAATATCGACCATCGTAATAAAATTCAGCGATAATAATATAATCATTGCTCCAATCTTCACCTTCAATTGTTGATTGAATAGGTGATAGTGTTTTTAAATAATCAATTAAAGAAGCATTAACCCTTCTTGGAATTCCTCTAACATTTCCGCTAAATCTTGGTGTATCAAATCTTTTACCAGCAACCATAACATGACAAGTATCAAATCCACCACTAGGTAGTGAGCATGTTTCGACCATTAATTTTTCATCAGCAATTATTTGTTCAATCGCTCCACTTATATTGTTATTTTTTATGACATATACTTCAGTAATGTTTAAATGGTTGTTTAAAACTGAGCAATAGTTAAAATATAATGGATCATATAAATCTTCACAAAAATTATATGGAACATTATACTTATTTCTATATGCTTCATTTACAAGATCATGACATTGACATTCTAGGCGAAAATATTGACTATTTACACCAGTATTGATATTAGCAATTAAGTCATTGCCTCTTGGAACGATTGTACCAGCAGCATAACTTGCACTGATGGCTTGTAAGTATGTTTTTACTTCATATAAGTGATAAATGTCGATTGTTTGGTTATAAGATGCGGCAACTTTTTCTCTTCTTACAACACCTGAAAAAATAGAATATAGCATAATCAAACCAACAAGAACAACACTTAAGACAATAATTGTCTCAGCAAAAACAAAACCATTTTTTTTCATTAATTTAACACCCCGATTCGATAGGGACTATTATAGTTACCATCGCCACCTAAAACGACAACATTTGGTTTTAATCTAACAACAATTCTAACCCCACTTGTATATGTTGGTAAAATACTATAATTTAAATATCTAACAGGACAAGTACTAATTATCGAATCAAGTTGTGTAGAATTTGCAAAACTACTACAATTAGCACTATACCAATCAACTAAAGTTAAATGTTGCGGCAAGTCATTAGCAAAAAACGAAGTATGATATCCTCCACTATAATCTCCAGAACAAGCACAGTTTGGAGCGACTATTCGGTTTTGATTACCAGATCTAACAAAATATTGGGTCCCTATATTCCAAATTGGATATTCCCTATTCTCATGCCTTATTGGAGTTAAACTAGCTGATTGCCACAGATCATTAAGCTCTAAAAGACGAATATCTAAAGCTAAGTCACTATTTAAAAATACAGTTGAATATTTATTTTGAATGTTCGTTAAATTATATTCACTTGAATTTGAGTAAGACACAACAAAACCACTAACCAAGTACAAACTTTCGGTATCACTCTTTAATATGTTCCATTTAGCAGTGTTATAATTAGGAGAATTAGTTTCATAGTTTACAAAATCTCCTCTTTTTAAAATTCCTTTAGAATTTAAATATTGTACTCTTTTTCCATCAATACCTTCATTGTAGCGAGTTATAACTCGACCATTTATTTTTCTTATTATTTCATTGTTATCTAAGTAAAAACTTAATATTGATAATAAAACAACAACAAAAACTAAAAAGAAAGTATAAATTAATGACATTGCGATAAATCCATTCTTTTTCATATCACACCTACTATAATTAATTATAGCAAAGTTAAGAACAAAAAAAAAGTAAATAAAACACTACTAAGATTAATCAAATAGTATTTTATATACTTCATCATAATGAACAACATAATGGATTTTTATTTTATCTAATACTTTTTTTTGGATATTTTCTAAATCTTTTTTATTAACAGCTGGAATTATAAATGTATCAATTCCTCTACTAAAAGCCCCAATTATTTTTTCTTCAACTCCACCGACTTCTAAAATATTACCTGATAATGTCATTTCACCAGTAAAAGCAATGTTTTTTGGAATTTTCTGCCCTTTGTATAAACTCAACATCGAGGTTGTAATTGCTATTCCTGCACTTGGTCCATCTTTTCTAATTGAACCTTCAATTGCATGTAAATAAATATCGTTTTTTTCGATTCTTTCTTTAGGAATTTTAAATTTTTTATAATTATTTAAAATATACCCCTTAGCGACATCTACTGATTCTTCCATGATTCTGCCGACATAACCGGTAACTTTATTCCTGCCATCACCTTCGGTGATTATCCCTTCAAGAATAGTAATAGCGCCACCTATTCTAGTCTTAGCTAAAGCATTAACCGTACCAATTGTTGGTTTAAATAATTTGACTTCATTAGTTAAATCAGGTCCTAAATATTTATTTAAATCACTTGCTTTAATTGTAATTTTTAAAGTATTTAATGCATCAAAGTTTTCGACAATTACTTTTCTAACAACTTGGGTGATTTTTCGATATAAGTTTCTTAATCCAGCTTCACTTGTATGGTTTTTAATAATATTAGTAATTGCTGATTCACTAAATTTAATTTGTTTTTCTACTTTGTGAGTTTTTAAAATTTCTGGAATTAAATGTTTTTTAGCAATATCTTTTTTCTCATACTCTGAATAACTATTTAAATAGATCAACTCTAAACGGTCTTTTAAATGTTCAGGAATATCATCTTCATAATTAGCAGTTAAAATGAAGATTACTTTACTTAAATCAAATGGTTCTTCTAAGTAATTATCTGTGAATGTCTTATTTAAATTTACATCTAATATATCTAATAAACTACTAGCAGGATCTCCTTTAAAGTCTTTCACCATTTTATCGACTTCATCAATTAAAAATAAAGGATTATTTGTGTTACACTTGCTTATTCCCTGGATAATTTTACCTGGCATTGCGCCTAAGTATGTTCTTCTGTGACCTAGCAATTCGTTAGAATCATTTAAGCCACCGACACTTATTTTATAAAATTCTCTTTCTAAACTCTCGGCAATGCTCATTGCCAAAGTAGTCTTACCCACACCTGGAGGACCTACTAAACAAATAATTGGAGCATTAATTTGATTATTGATTTTTCTGGCAGCAATGTATTCTATAATTGTATTTTTAACATCACTAAGACCATAATGATTCTTATCCAAAGTTGCTTTTATTTTTTGTAAATCATCGGGATCTTTACTAGATATTTGCCAAGGAAGAGATAATATCCAATCAATATAATTTTTAACAACTGAAATTTCAGGACTATTATCAGACATTATTTCATATCTTTTTATTTCTGTAATAATTTTTTTCTTAGTTTTAATATTTAGATCAAGCTGTTCTAATTTATCATATAAAGAAATTATTTCTTCTTCTTTAGTATGTTGATTGCCTAGTTCTTGGTTTAATAATTTAATTTTTTCTTTTAAAATTATTTCTCTTTCCTGCTCAATAAACTGACTTTTCAAATTATTATCAATCTCCTGATCAAGTTTAATAATTTCAATTTCTATATTTAAATCTTCAATTAAGTTTTGAGCTCTTTTAATAGCATTTACTTCGTCCATATATTCTAACTTTTTAGTTACAGAAAATGGTAAAAAGGCCGTGATTATGTCTGTTATTTTTTCCAGATCAGTTAACCCTTTTAATGAAGATAAAATACTATTAGACACCGTACTATTCATATCTATATATTCTTCTAAAATTGAAAATAATTTCCTTAAAATAGCTGTTTCTGCAGTTGGATCATATTTTACAAGTTCAATTGATTCAAATAAAGCTTCTAAAACATCGATTTCATTACTATAATTAACATATTTTACAATGTCTACCCTTTCAATACCACGAATAACAATTCTTAAATTACCATTGGGTAATTCAATTTTTGTTTTAATTTTTCCAACTACACCAATTTTTGGTAAGTCTGAAACATCAGGGTGCTCTTCAAACTGATTAAGCGGGCAAATAACTAAAATTTCATTATCATGATATTTATTAGAAACTGCGATTGTTTTTTTACTTATTTCATTGTTAAGTTCTAAGCGTACTTCTTGGTAAGGTAGTAAAACTAAGCTTTTTAGTAATATAACAGGTAAATTATACTTCATTCCACACCTCCAAAATAATGTCTTTTATTATAAGCAATTTATCTTTTTTTAGCAAGTTAAAAATTGTGTAATTGCAACAATCTATGTTGAACTACAATAGATATTAAATAATTAATTAAATAAAAAATCAATTAATGACTTATAATTGAGATACATAAATAAATCAATATGTTTGGGCATGACTCACTATGAATAGTGTATACTTTTCAATAATCATCTTATCACCAATATTATTATGTCATTAAAAAAAGTAATATTTCTATTACTTTCTTAAAAGGTCTAATGCTTTACGCATTTGTGTATCATATTTCATCATTTCAATGCCACCGAACATTTTTAATAATTCTTCTTTTGGCATTTGGTATAAAGTTGCTAGTTTTTCTGCTTCTTCATTAGCTTCTTCTTCTGTTACTTCAATATGCTCTTTTTGAGCAATTTCTTCTAGCAAATATCTACTCTTAACTCTCTTTAATGCCTCTTCACTCATCTTTGATTTTAATGCGGATTCATCTTCACCACTAAACTCATAATATTGTTCTAAACTCATTCCTTGATATTTTAATTGTTCTTCAAATTGAGATAACATACGATTAACTTCATCATCAAGGATTTCATCATTTATTTCAACTGTCATATTTTCAGTTGCTTTTTCTAAGACTTTTTCTAAATGTTCATCATCAAGATGTTTTTGTTTGTGCTCTAATAATTCTTCTTTTACTTTCGCTTCAAAATCTTCTTTAGTTTTAACATCTTCATAACCCATATCTAAAAATAATTCTTCATTAATTTCTGGCAGAACTTTTTCTCTAATTTCTTTAACTGTTACTTTAAATAAAACATCTTTATTTTTAAGGTTTTCAACATAGTCTTCAGGGAATTTTAAGTTTAATTCTTTTTCTTCTCCTGTACTCATTCCAACTACACCATCTTCAAATCCTGGAATAAATGTATTACTACCGATTTCTAGTGGAAAGTTTTCACCACTTCCACCTTCTAATTCCTTGCCATCAACAAATCCTTTAAAGTCTAGTGTTACAGAATTTCCTTTAACTACTTTTCCATTTTCTTTAACAACTGTATCAGCCATTTTAGTACGGATTTGTTCAATTTCTTCTTCCACTTCTTTTTCAGTTACCTTTGCTGTTTCTTTTTTTATTTTTAGATTTTTATATTCGCCTAGTTTAACTTCTGGCTTTGTAATAACAATAAATTCTAAAGTTATACTATTTTCATTAATGTCTTTTATATCAACTTTTGGTTGAACTACTGGAATAAGTTTGTGTTCATTTAACATTTTGTTATAAGCAACCGGAAGAGCAGCATCTACTCCATCCATATATAGTGATTCAATTCCAAATTTTTTAATGTACATATCTTTTGGAACTTGACCTTTTCTAAAACCATCGATTTTTAAATCTTTCTTTTTAATTTCATAGACACCATCTAAAATAGTAGTCCATTCTTTTCCTTTTAAAGTAATTTCTAATTTATGTTCGTTTTTCATAAATATTCCTCCTTTGTTTCCTGTTTAATTATATGATAATAAACATTATTTTACAAGTCAAAAAAAAGATTGGTTAATACCAACCTTTTAATAATAAGTTTTTTGTGTCTTGCATCGCATACTAGAAGAAGGGTAACATACTGTTGTGGTCCACGCTGAATAAGCATTCCAAGAAGCACATCCACACAGAGCACAACTTCGGTTATATGTGGCGCAATTTCTTGTTTGATATGCTCTTGTATAGCAAGGAGATGATATACCATAACCATAGTAGCATGTTGAATAATTAGTTGATATTAATGTACAAGTATATCGATAATATGTAGAAGTAGATGGGGTACATCCGGCGACTCTACTTGTACTTTTAGTTGCCCAAGAAGAATATGAGTAACAACCAGCGTCCGAACAACGATCACAAGTTAAACAATTACTACTTTGGTATTCTGTTCGAGAATATACCGAAATAGAACACCATCTTGAATTTCCAGCTTTATCATAAATTGGTTCCGAATAATTAGATTTTTGGTTTAGATAAGCACCATAAACTTGTTGAAGTCCACTAGTTGCATCATCTGCATTTACTTGAATAGTTACACCGGAAGTTGTATATAAATTTGTTTTAGTAGGATTACAATTTGGCGGTGTAGCATCTCTTTTAACTGTTCTTGAACAAGAACCGGTTCTTCCCGAATTATCTGTAACTGTAAATGTTCTTGTTGCAGATTTTGTGTCAGATGAAATTGTTTGTGCTCCCGAAACCGATGCCACTCCTGAAGTTGCATCAAAACCAGTTGCACTTATAGTAACATTTGACGTATACCAACCACTATTACCCAGTGTACCCGATACTGATGTTGAACAGGTTGGATTAACAGTATCAAGTATTATTGTATCTGAAGAACTGGTTGCTGATTGATTTCCTGCTGCATCTCTAAACCAAATATAAACTCTTTTTGTTCCATCCCCAGATGTTAATGTCCAAGATCTTGATGTTGTATATGCTTGCCATGCTGAACACGAAGTTGTATTACTTACACACATTTGTGAAGGTGATCCACTTCCTGAAATATTTAGTGTAACTGAGGTTGTTTTTGTGT